>JBLHPX010000044.1:0-6874 GCA_047624545.1 Ulvibacter sp. | reverse complement strand
TATAAATGGGAAACGGTATTATGCCAAAATTTACCCTTTGGATAAATGAATATTCTAAAAAAGAAAAAAATTATTATTAAGATTGGATCTGCTTTATTATTAAAAAATAATAAGGTTAAGGTTTCTTGGCTTAAAAAACTGGCTCAAGATATAAAAATTTTACAACAAAATAATATTGGCATTATTATAGTTTCATCTGGCTCAGTTAGTATTGGTAAAAAATATATTAATGCCGATAAGATGACCGCAGCCAAAAGAAGGGCTTTAGCTTCCATTGGTCAAGCAGAATTAACTTCATCATTTTATCAGGCGTTTAAAAGTGAAAATATCAATATAGCTCAAATATTACATACTGGGGGAGAATATTTAAATCGTCAAAACTATTTAAACGCTATCGCTACTTTTAAAATTTTATTAGACAACAAAGTTGTTACCATAATTAACGAAAATGACTCAATTTTAACTGAAGATATTAAAATTGGTAATAATGACAAAATAGCCGCTAGAATTGCTCAAATGTCTGACGCAGGCTTAATGATATTACTTTCTGATATTGATGGTTTATATGATAAGAATCCCAAACTACATTCGGATGCAAAACTAATTCATAAAATTGATAAAATTACTCCAGAAATAGAAAGTATGGCTGGTGACACGGTAACAAAATTTGGTACTGGTGGCATGAAGACTAAAATTGAGGCGGTAAAGATGGCTTTTAATGCCGGCTGTGACGTTATTATTGCTAATGGCATAATTGATCATCCAATTAAAAATATTTTAGAAACTAAAAATTATAGTATATTTAAGTCTCTGAGTAAAAAAATTAACGCTAAAAAGAGATGGCTTTCTGATTCTTTGAATTTCATGGGGCAAATCACTATCAATGAAAAGGCTGCGATGGCTTTGATTGAAAATGGCTCTAGTCTTTTACCGGTTGGGGTTATAAAAATAACTGGAGAGTTTCATAAGGGTGATATGGTTTTAATCAGCAATGAAAAAAATCAAAAAATTGCAACTGGAGTTATCTCTTATAATTCTACCATCTCTAGGTTAATAATTGGCAAGAATAGCAAGGAAATTAAAAAAATAGTCAAAAAAGACTTTTGTTCAGAGTTAATTCATCGAGATAATTTGGCATTAAATCGTTTGGTATTATAGTATTCTAATTTTTGGAAACCTACTATCTGCTTTTCCTGATTCAGTTTTGGTAGAGCAAATAATATCTGGAATGGATTTTTTATTTTTCAGGAAGATAGGAATATTAATCCACAAAAACATTATAATAGATGCGAATATATTAAAAATATTAGCACTAAATATGTTTAAAATAACAGATATACCATTTATAGGATGTGTACTGCTATAAAAAAATATAAAAACAATAAAATATAATGTTATAAATAAGGGTATATTAGATACAATGTTATGAATCACTGCCCTAAAAAATCCTACATATTCACCATTATTTCTAACTACAACTATATTGCAGATTCTCTGACCTATTGTTGCACACCAAGTAGATGAGTGGAAGTAAATATTGTATAATGATCCAAGAGTAGCAAATCCTATAATAAAACCTAATAGAATTTTAAATAAATTATGTTGTAAGAACATAATTACATTAGACCTAACATCTTTAACAGTAGCAGCTTTTGCAATAAAATCATTAACTTCTATCAAAAATGATTCTTTGTAAAAACTTATTAATAGTAACAATATCATTAACCTAATAAAAAGAGAGGCGATTAGATCAATAAAATTTGCGGCCATTTTCTTAAATAAGATATTCATATTTTTAATATTATTGTAGATAATTTATGGTTAGGTCGTGAAGATATTTATTCGATGTAGCAATTATTGTACCGTCTGAATGAATATCAAGTTTTTTACCTTTCCAGTCGGTTATTACTCCGCCCGCCGACTCAACAATTGGAGCGAGAGCTAAGAAATCAAAATTATTCAAGCCATGTTCAATAATAATATCAACAAATCCATGAGCTAAGAGAGCAAAATGATAACAATCACCAGAATATATGGCTCCCCCTTGGTGTTGATATTTGGTCTGGCTAGTAATTTTTTCAATTTTATCTTTTATTTTTCCCGTAAAAAAGAATGGTGATTGAGTGCAAAACACTGCATCAGAAATCGATTTACAATCCTTAGTTTTAATAATTTGATTATTGAAATAAGATAATTCCTTGTCAATTCCCCACCATCTTTCATTATTAATTGGTTGATTTATAATGCCTAAGATTGGTTTATTTTGATAGGTTAGGGCGATCAACGTACCAAATACTGGCTTACCAATGGCAAAAGATATTGTGCCATCAATAGGATCTATTACCCATTTATAATCGGCATCAAGTTTAGTGTCTTCAAGTTCTTCGCCGATTACTCCATGTTCTGGATATTTTTGTGCAATTTCATCTCTTATTTTGGTTTCAATCTCTTTATCAGCTTTAGTTACCGGAGAATTGTCGCCTTTTTTTACTTCCCCTAAATCGCAACGAAAATATTTTCGCGCAATATCACCAGAGATGTCAGCTAAATAGTGTGAAAAATCTATTAATCCTTGATCAATCATAATTCTCTAAGGCAGTTAGTAATTAATGTTTCAAGAGTAATATCAGGATTTTCTTTAATTTTATTATTGGCAATTTTGTAAATCGCTGATCTTTTATATCCAAGATTTTCTAAAGCCGAAATAGCATCTGAAATTATCTGATTACTACCTAAATTAGTTGAGTGGGGGCTATTTTCGCTAATTTCAAAATTATAGTCTAGTTTTTTGATTGAATCCTTGAGGTCAATTAAGATTTTTGATGCGAGTTTCGGTCCAATTCCCGAAATATTTGTAAAGACTAGTTTATCGTCGCTATTAACAGCGTTAATAATTTCTTCTATAGTGGTAAAACTTAGAATTTTAATGGCAATTTTACTACTAACTCCATTAATTTTACAAAATATATTAAATATACTCTGTTCTTCTATGGAGGAAAAGCCATAAAGATGAATATATTCTTCTCTAACAACAGTCTCAATGTAAAGGCTGTGTATTTTTTCGTTAGAATTTCTAATTTGATCGATATTTTTTTTAGAAGAAAATACCTTATAACCAACAGAATTTACATCTAAAATTATAGAATTTTCAAAGATGTGATCAATTTTACCAGTTAATTTTGCAAACATTTAAAAGTTAGTGATTATTACAATTTTAACAACTCCCCCTAAAAAAGGCACATCGCTTTTTTAAGAGTTAAGACGCCAAGCAAGTTTAGTCGAGGAAAAACAAACACACTCAGTTCCAACCTCCACCCTCTTTTTTTAACTAAGCGGCAACCACTTTTTTATTTTTTAATTTTTCTCTAATATTTTTAGTTGCTTTAACCATATTTTCTAATGCCGGCTTAACCTCATCCCAATTCCTAGTTTTTAAGCCGCAATCTGGATTACTCCAAACCTGATCCTTATCAAGAACATCTAAAGCTTTTTCTAGTAAATTTTCCATTTCTTCAACTTTGGGAATTCTAGGGCTGTGAATGTCATAGACTCCGGGTCCAACTTCGTTTGGATATTTAAATTCCACAAAAGCATCAAGCAATTCCATTGCTGATCTTGAAGTTTCAATTGAAATAACATCAGCATCCATGTTGGCAATCGCTTCAATTATATCGTTGAATTCAGAATAACACATATGAGTGTGAATCTGAGTTGTGTCCTTAATACCGGAAGACGAAATTTTAAAGCAATCAACAGCCCATTTTAGATAGGATGCGTGATCTTCAGCGCGAAGTGGCATAGCTTCTCTAAAAGCTGGTTCGTCAATTTGAATGATATCAATACCAGATTTTTGAAGATCCCTAACTTCATCACGAATTGCTAATGAAATTTGTTTGCAAGTTGTATTAACCGTTTGATCATCTCTGACAAACGACCATTTTAACATAGTTACAGGTCCAGTTAACATTGCTTTAACCTTTTTACTGGTTAGACCTTGAGCAAAAGCAGACCATCTTACAGTCATTGGTTTTGGCCTGGAGACATCTCCGAAAATAACTGGTGGCTTAACGCATCTTGAACCATAACTTTGTACCCAACCATTTTTTGTAAAGGCGTAACCATTTAACTGCTCGCCAAAATATTCTACCATGTCATTTCTTTCATACTCACCATGAACTAAAACATCAATATCGACCTCTTCCTGCCATTTAATAGCTTGTTTTGTGGCATCTTCCAAGAATTTTTCATATTCTATCAGAGAAATTTCACCTTTTTTAAATTTAGAACGATATTGTCTAACTTCAGTAGTTTGAGGGAATGATCCAATAGTAGTAGTTGGAAGAAGTGGGAAATTGTAATATTCCTTTTGAATTTTATTTCTAGCTTTAAAATCAGAATCTCTATCAGCATTTTTAAGGTCAAAATTCTTAACTCTTTCTTTTACTTCAGAATTGTGAATTAATTTTGAACCATCTTTTGAAGCGACAGCGTTATAATTTGCCTCAATTGCACTTGAATAATTATTTTCACCCTCATTGGCAATTTTTGTCAATAAATTAACTTCATGCAGTTTTTGCTTACCAAAAGCTAGCCAAGATTTTAATTCTGGTCCTAGATTATTTTCTACATCCAAATCAACAGGAACATGTAGTAATGAACAGGAAGGGGCGATAATAATTTTATCTGAATTAATGGTTTGTTTAGCTTTGTTAATTTGGGAAATTAATTTTTTAATATCAGATTTCCAAATATTGCAACCATTAACGAGACCTAAAGAAAGCACCTTATTTTTAGGAAAGAATTGTAAAATTTGATCAAGAGCAAGATCTGACTTAGTTAAGTCAAAATGCAAGCCAGAAACAGGTAATTCCAAGGTAAATTTAAGATTGTCTCTTAGGTCGGAAAAATAAGTTGTAACCATTAATTTTGCCTTAGAATTTTTTGTTAAAAATTCATAAGCTTTTTTGTAAACAGTTTTTAATTCGTCAGTTAAATTTAATGTTGCAAGGAATGGCTCATCAATTTGAATCCAATCTGCACCTTCTTCAGTTAGTTTGGCTATAATTTCTTGATAAGTTTCAAGTAAATTATCTAAAAGATCAAATTTATTAACATTATCATAAGATTTTCCAAGTAAAAGGAAAGAGACTGGACCAATAATTACTGGCCTAGTATTAACTCCAAGCTTTTTAGCTTCTAGATATTGATCAATGATTTTGCTAAAAGAAAATTGAAATTTTGTGTCTTTTGTAAATTCTGGAACAATATAATGGTAATTTGTATCAAACCATTTAGTCATTTCCATAGCTACAACATCCTTTTTACCATCTTGACGACCTCTAGCCATAGAGAAATATAGATCAAGATCAATTTCTTCTCCTGCCTTATGTTCGTATCTTTTTGGAACTGCACCAACAGTTGCAATCATATCTAAAATATGATCATAAAAAGAAAAATCATTAGATGGAATGAAGTCAATATTTGCTTCCTTTTGTAATTCCCAATGGGTTTTTCTTAATGTTTTTGCTACATTTTGCAACTCATCTACCGTAATTGCTTTTTTCCAATATTTTTCAACTGCTTTTTTTAATTCTCTGTTTAAGCCGACTCTTGAAAAACCTAAATTTGCTGATTTTACCATTTTTTATTACTTCATTTTATAATTAACTCCAACCAAAGTTGCATTAGAAACTTTGGTCGGGTTTTTTTAACCCAGATAGCAAATTCTATTTTACCTTATTAAAAAAACAAGAATATTCACCAGTATGGCAAGCTCCATTTTTTTGATCAACCAAAATCAATATAGCATCCTGATCGCAATCATAGCTAAATTCTATTAATTTTTGAAAATTACCTGAAGTTTCACCCTTAAGCCACATTTTTTTTCGTGATCTAGACCAATAATGTACCAATTTTTTTTCTAAGGTTAATTTTATCGCCTCCTTATTCATCCAAGCCAGCATTAGAACCTCCTTATTGTCAAATTGTTGAGTGATTACAGGAATTAAACCTTGATCATTAAATTGTAGATTTCTTAACATTGTTTTATAAAATTACTTCATCAAAATTTTTACAATATTAAGACAATATGAATCCTATTTTCAATAAAATAATTATTATAGGTCTAGGATTAATTGGCGGATCTCTTGCAATAGCAATTAGAAAAAACAATTTAGCAAAAGAAATTTTAGCCTATAATAGAACAAAAAACACCATAGATTTTGCTCTAAAAAACAAAATTATTGATGGAGAATTTAATTTCGATCAAAATCTAGAAAAAAATGATCTAATCATAATAGCAACCCCACTATTTGCTTATGAAGAAATTTTCCAAAAAATTAAAAAGAACAGCTATCAATCCTTAATTACCGATATTGGCTCAGTAAAATCTTACCCTGAAGAGTTATATTTTAAAATTTTTAATGAAAATAAAAATTTTATCCCTTCTCATCCAATAGCAGGCAAAGAATCTTCCGGTATTGAAAATGCAGATGCAGATCTATTCAATAATAAAAAATTAATTTTAACAAAATTTTGCAAAAACAAAGAAAATGTCACCAAAATTACTGATCTTTGGCAAAGGATTGGCTCAAAAATTACAATTTTAGATGCTAAGAGTCACGATAAAATATTTTGCCTAATATCACATTTACCACAATATATCAGCTTTAAATTTAAAGAAAAGCGGGATAATAATTTACCAGAGATTATAAAAAAACATCTAAGAATCGAAAATTCTAACCCAGCAATGTGGGAGGAAATTTTTATCTTAAATAAAGACAATCTTGATAAATATTATAAAATTTTTGAAGAAAATTATCAAAAATTACAAAGCAACTTTTCTGAAGATTCTAAAAATCACCAAAAACTATTC
>JBLHPX010000043.1:0-6948 GCA_047624545.1 Ulvibacter sp. | reverse complement strand
ACTATGTTAAGAAAGAGGAAATAAATAAAATTGAATCTAGTAATAAATAGTTGTCACAGTGATCTACGTCTATAATGGAATATTTAAGTAAACTGGTTTTTGTTAAAATTTTATGATAATTTTTGGCTAAAAATAAGAAGTATAAATATTCTATTATGGGCAGGAGTTATTATTGGAAGATTTTGATAAGGTTTAGAGTATCTTGTGTTTAGTGATATTTGTGTCAACCCCCACCAAACGACCATAGGTCATTTGACTCCCCATCAGGAGTAGTTGAATAAGAGTTGACCACATATTTATTCGACTCCTCCTTGGGAGGAGGAGTTGAGCAGATGTATTAATGTAAGTTTTTTTAAAAAATAATAAATTAAAATGAGTAAAAATAAAGTAGATACTAATCAAGAAGAGCATCATCATGAATCAAATAATATTTTTGGTTTTTGGGTTTATTTAATGAGTGATTGCGTTTTGTTTGCAACGCTTTTTGCAACTTACGCAGTTTTGGCACCAAATGTTTTTGGAGGACCTTCTGGCAGAGAGTTGTTTAATTTAGAGTTTGTTTTAGTAGAAACGTTTATCCTTTTATTTAGTAGTTTTAGTTGCGGCTTAGCCATTATTGCTTCTTACAAAAAATCGGTAAAAGAAACTATATTTTGGTTTTTTATTACTTTTTTACTAGGAGCTTCATTCATTGCAATGGAAATTTATGAATTTTTGCATCTAATTCATCAGGGTCATACCCCTGGATCTAACGCTTTTCTCTCAATATTCTTTACTTTAGTTGGAACTCATGGTTTTCACGTAACTGCTGGCTTAGTTTGGTTGGTAATATTGATGATTCAGATTAAAAAATATGGTTTCACAGATATGACAAGGAGCAAAATTATTTGTTTCGGTTTGTTTTGGCATTTCTTGGATTTAATTTGGATATTCGTCTTTACTATCGTTTATTTGATGGGTGCGGTTTAAATTTTTGAACCCCCATCACAAAAACTTCATACATATCACTTTCCATTATTCCCCATTAATTTCACGATGCCTTACGACAAATGAGACTCTAGCGTAAGCGCAAAGATGATCAATGGCATTAGAACCGGCTCTATAATAGATTATATCGATGCTATACCGAGTTTTTTCTCAAATTTATCAACGAATTTATTGATAAAACTCCTCTATTAATTCTAAAATTTCTTTTTTTTCAGTACTATTGTTAATACTTGCTCTATAATTTGCAGCGCCATCCATGCCACTACTATACCAACCAAGATGTTTTTTAGATAAATTAATACCAACTCTGTCGCCATAATAATCAATCATCTCCTGGAAGTGATCTAAATTAATTTTCTTCTTTTCTGCACTAGTCGGCTCTTTAAAGCTGTGATCATTATTCAATTCCCTAGTAATTTTTTCTATCAGCCAAGGTTTTCCATAACATCCTCTGCCAATCATTACCCCATCTGCTCCTGATAATTCCATAGCTTTTTTAGCATCCTCACTATTTCTAATATCGCCATTAGCAATTACCGGAATATCAACGGCATTTTTAACATTTCTAATAAATTCCCAATCAGCCGAGCCATTATACATTTGACATCTCGTTCTACCATGGATGGTAAGCATTTTTATACCAACATCTTCAGCCTTCTTAGCTAAAATTGCTGCGTTAAGATTCTTACTGTCCCAGCCCATACGCATCTTCATAGTAACAGGAATTTTTACCGCCTTCACAACTGCATCCATAATTTTTGTAGCCAAAGCTTCATCCCTCATCAAGGAGGAACCGGCAAAACCATTGACAACTTTTTTTACTGGGCAACCAAAATTAATATCGATAATACTAGCTCCCAAATCTTCATTTAGTTTCGCAGCCTCAGCCATAATCTTTGGATCGCATCCCGCTAATTGTACTGAAGTTAAGCTATTAGGATCGTCCTTTTGACATTTTTGCATCGAACTTTCTGTCTGCATTATCATGGCGCGCGATGCAATCATTTCAGAAATTAATAAACTAGCGCCAAACTTCTTAACTAACTTTCTAAATGGTAGATCAGTGACTCCTGACATTGGAGCTAATAAAACATTACTTTCTAGGGTTATTTTGTTACCAATTTTTATCATTTTTCAACTTGGATTTTAGAAATTTAGTTTTATATTTTGAGAACATCTAAAAATAAACAATATAGATATTGGGATAATTGTCAATAATTTGCTGTATTCTTTGTTGTTAGATGATTTTAATTAATTTAATCATCTTAATATGAGACATAAACTTGATGAATTTGAAATTGTATTGGACTATCAGTTCAGGGAGCGACACTTTCTTATTGAGGCCATGACACATCCTAGTTGCACCACTCGTAATAATAAAAATTATCAAAGATTAGAATTTTTGGGAGATTCAATTATTTCTATGATTCTTGCAGAGATTTTGGTTAAAAAATATCAATCTGAGCAGGAAGGAAGCTTGTCAAAGAGGTTGGCTCACTTAGTGTCTGGCGATTGTATTTGGCAAGTTGCGGTAGATATTGGTATCGACAACTTAATTATCCTTTCCAAAGGCGAAGAGTCTCTTGGTGGTCGTGAAAATAAGAGAAATTTGGAAAATGCAGCTGAAGCTTTAATTGCCGCCATTTATCTTGATTCAGATTTTAACACTACTAAAAGAATTATTACTAAATTGTGGTCAAAATTAATTGAAGAGCACATTACCCCCCCAAAGGGCGCCATCTCTTCACTACAAGAATTAACTCAAGCAAAGAATAGGACGCTTCCAGAATATAAGGTCCTAAAAATTGGCGGTAATGATCATAAGCCTATTTTTGAAGCTGAAGTAACTATTGACCACATACATTACAAAGCGATCGGACACTCCAAAAAAGATGCTCAAAAAAAAGTAGCTGAATTAGCATTAAAGAATTTTAAATTTTAATATTGATATGAATAAATTTCACAATTTTGACGAGACAATTTTACGAGCCTATGATATTAGGGGTGTATACAATGAAAACTTAACCAAAAAAGATGCTTTTTATCTCGGTAAGTCTTTTGCCTCCTATCTTAATAAAAATGGTAAAAATAAAATATCTATCGGTTACGATGGTCGCTTAAGCTCACCATCTCTAAAAGAATCTCTAATTAAGGGATTAAAAGAATCTGGTCTTGAAGTTTATGATATTGGAACTGGTCCCAGTCCTATGCTTTATTTTTCAATATATCATCTTAATGTTGATGCTGGAATTATGATTACCGGCTCTCATAATCCCGCCAATTATAATGGCTTTAAGATTGCCTTAAGAGATAGACCCTTCTTTGGAGATGACATTCTGGGATTAGATAAAATTAACAGGGAGCAGGATTTTATTGATAGTGAAGGGTCTGTTAAAAATGTTGATTTAATTGACGAGTATGTTGACAGAGTCTTAAAAAATTCTTTAGCTAAAAATCCTGAATCAAAGTTAAAAATTGCATGGGATGCTGGTAATGGTGCAGCAGGTGAGGTGATGAGACTGGCTTCTCTTAAAATTTTTACTGATAACCATCTTTTGTATGAAAAAATTGATGGCAATTTTCCAAATCATCATCCAGACCCTTCAAATGAACAGAATTTATCCGATATAAAAAAATTAATTTCTAAAAATAATTTAGATCTTGGTATTGCTTTTGACGGTGATGGTGATCGCATTGGCGTAATTGACGATGAAGGAATTATACTTTATCCTGACCAATTATTAATCCTCTATGCTCGCGATGTTTTAAAAAAATATCCAAATGCCAATATTATTGCCGATGTTAAGGCTAGCCAGTCTTTGTTTGATGAAATTGCAAAAGCTGGAGGTAATCCCATTATGCACAAAACTGGTCATTCATTCATTAAGTCAAAAATGCAAGAAATCGATGCTAAACTTGCTGGTGAAATGAGTGGACATATCTTTTTTGCTGATGATTATTATGGCTATGATGATGCTCTTTACGCAGCGATTAGAATTATTGATATTTTGCTTAAGGATGGTAGAAAATTATCTGAAATTAGAAAATCCTTACCGAAAACCTACTCAACTCCAGAAATTAGAATTGAATCTGACGATTCTAAGAAATTTGATATTGTAAAAAAATTGCAATCTGATTTAAAGGCAAAAAATATTAATTTTAATGATATTGATGGCGTTAGGATCAATAGTGATAATGGTTGGTGGCTGATTCGCGCTTCCAATACTCAGCCAATATTAGTTGCTAGATGCGAAGCTAATTCTAAGAAAAATTTAGATAAATTAGTGGAGAACTTAAAAAACATTTTAAGTGAATATAATCTAACTTTTTAGAGGTTTTTTTAGGCTAAATGACCAAAAAAATGACTATTATAAGACTCTTTTTTATGATTATTTTTTGCTTATTTTAAGATAACTTTCAACATCACTCCTAAATTATAATTAGATATTTGTATATTTTAAAGGTGGAAAATGGTACAATATCAAAGAAGGTTTTAGATTCCATAAAGTACCATAATATAGGTAGATTTTATAGATCTATCTTAGTAAAATTATTGTTGTTCAAAGAAACTTAGGGGGCTCAAGTTCCCTAAGAGTCTCTAATACCAAAGTTCATCTAATAATGGGATGTTACATAAAATCCAAACAATTTTTTAAATGATAGATTCAAAATTTTTAACCAACATAGAAAAAGAGATAGAAGATCTTAAAGAAGCTGGTATTTACAAGGGTGAGTATCAAATTACCACTTCACAAGATGTGGTTGTTGATATTATTGACAATCAAAATCGCAAAAAACGAGTTATTAATTTTTGCGCCAATAACTATCTTGGCCTTGCTAATGCTAAAAATATTTGTGAAATTGCTAAAAGAGCTATTGATGATTACGGCTTCGGCACAGCTTCAGTTCGTTTTATTTGTGGCACAATGGATGTTCATAAGGAGTTTGAAAAAGAATTTGCTGAATTTTTGGGTTACGAAGATGTCATTACTTTCGCCTCTTGTTTTGGAGCTAATGGCGGCGTTTTTAATGCCCTTTTCGACAAGGATGATGCTATAATTTCGGCAGACCTTAATCACGCCTCATTAATTGATGGTATCAGACTTTGTAAAGCCAAAAGATTTTTCTACAAATTTGACGATATGAGTGATTTGGAACTTAAACTAAAAGAAGCCTCTAAATCTGGAGCTAAAAATAAAGTAATTGTTACGGATGGTGTTTTTTCTATGGATGGTGACATTGCTCCTTTGGAAAAAATATGTGACTTAGCTGAAAAATACAATTCTTTAGTTTTGGTTGATGATTGTCATGCTACTGGATTTATCGGAAAAAATGGCCGCGGCACAATTGAAGCTACCGGCGTTTTTGATAGAGTGGATATTTTGACTACAACTCTAGGGAAATCTATTGGTGGTAGCGGTGGAGGAATTATTGCTTCAAAGGCTGCAATTATTGATAAATTACGAAACAAAGCACGTACATATTTATTTTCTAACAATATTAGCCCTTCTGTTGCTAAAGTTTCTTTAGAAATTATCCGTGAAATTAAAAATTCTAAAGAAAAAATTAAAAAATTAGCTGAAAATACCAAATATTTTAGAGTTGAAATGGAAAGATCTGGCTTAGAAGTGAGACCTGGTTACCATCCAATTGTACCAATCATGTTTTATGATGAAAAATTAAATGCCGCTATTGCTAGGGATTTAATCGAGGAAGAGAATATTTATGTTATTCCATTTTCTTACCCCGTAGTTCCCAAGGGTGAGGCTAGAATTAGGGTGCAATTATCCTCTTCTCACACTAAGGAGCATTTGGATAAGGCAGTCAAAGCTTTTACTAAGGTAGCAGATAAACATGGCGCTTTGAATGTTAATTTAAAAGAGAGAGTTGGGGGTTAGTCGTGCTGAGGGGGTGGCTATGACGACCCCCAGCAAAATATCTACGCTTCAGCAGCGAAAAAATTTCTTTGCTTTTTATCTTAAGGAAGGCTCGAGTCTTGCTAAAATTGACTTAGTTAGAACTAATAGCAACAGAACCTCTACCAAAATCAAAGATTTTGACTACCTCTTGCGAGGAATTGTTGTTTTATTTTTATTTTTATTTCCAGCCCAATCTTTTGCAAAAAAAATTAAATTATCAAGCTCTATAATTTTAGAACAAAAAAATTCTCTTAACACAAATTATTCCTACAAAAATCAAAATACCTATTTTAACCAAATAAATAGCAATAAAGTTAAAAATGATAGTGGTAATTTTTATGCAACAATTAACTCATCATTAGAAGTTACAAAAAAATACTCAAAAACAAAAAAAATTGGCTTTTTTGGCAATATAGTGGCACATTATACTAATAAAAGCGATCAAAATGATCAATATCATTCATATTTAGAAAAATCATACTTATTTTTTCAGGAAAAATTTGGTAAATTTGAGTTTGGCAAGAATATCGCTACTAACAAAAAAATGGCAATCTCTACTCATAATTTTGCCAGAGGTTCTGGAGGTGTAAGTGGTGGATATCTGCAATATTTAAATTTACCAATATTACGAAATGGCAATGATGGAAATGTCAATCAAATTGGATCATGTGATGGTTACAGTTCTTTAAATTCTACTATTTCTGAAAGTGGTAATTGTTCAAAGATAAAACTGCCAAAATTTATCTTACTTCCCGCAACTCCAATTTCTCACGGTGGTTATGCTACTGGCTTTTACCACAATATTTCCGACAATAATTACGACAATCAAAATTCTAATAAATTATTCGGTTTTGGTGGTAACAAAAGTAATAACAGAATTAATGGAGATAATAGCTTAGGTAACTTACAAAATTCTTTAAAATTAAATTATTACACCAATAGAATTGATGGTTTTCAGGTTGGTTTTGGCTATGTAATAAATGCTAAAAATGATTCAGAGTTAGACTCAAGTAATGATAGGACTGTTAATCTTCGAAATATT
>JBLHPX010000042.1:0-6973 GCA_047624545.1 Ulvibacter sp. | reverse complement strand
GGACTTTGAACCCCTTTAAAGACGGAAATTAGTATAATTTTTAGACCAAAGAATTTCATGCCAATTTAATTGCGTTAATTCTAAAGGTGAAAGTCCTTTACGGGAGGATATTAATGGGAACCCCCCCAGGTGTCTATCATGAGACAGAATCTAAAGCAAGCCTATGGCAGACAAGCAGGAAGTGCTCAAAGGATAGCTTGAAGTCTATATATAAATAACGACTTCTAGAGTCCTACTCTTCATCTTTTATCAAGTTATGAAAGAAAGGTTATTCCTCCTTCTTTCGCTCGGCACAACGGAAGAGATGATTAAAAATAGCATAGTACCACGTTAACGGTATACATCAGCTTCAAAATTTTTTTATAAAATCCTTAATTTAACTTTTTGGTAATATAATATTGCTGCGTAATTGACAAGACATTACTAAATGTCCAATAGATTAATAATCCAGCCGGAAAGGTGGCAAAAACAAAAATCAACACGAACGGTAAAAATTTCATCATCTTTGCTTGCAGCGGATCACCTGGAGCAGGACTCAGTTTTTGCTGCAAAACCATTGTTAATCCCATTAAGATTGGCCAAATTCCAATTTGTAGAAAAAATCCATCTACTGAGAACGGTAATAGACCAAATAAATTGAATATGGAGGTTGGATCTGCTACCGATAAGTCATTGATCCAGCCGTAAAATGGCGCATGCCTCATGTCAATTGTTACAAAAAGCACCTTATAAAGCGAGAAAAACACTGGAATCTGAATTATCATAGGTAAACAGCCGGCAGCAGGATTAACCCCCTCTCTTTTGTACAGCTCCATAATTTGACGGTTTGTCTCTACCTTATTATCCTTATTACGCTCTCTAATCTCCATGATTCTTGGTTGAAATTTTTTCATTCGACCAATGGCAGTAAATGATTTATGAGCTAGTGGAAACATCGCTAATTTAACTAACAAAGTTATGGCTAAAATTGCCAAACCGTAATTTTTTAAAATATCATTAAAAATAGTTAGGATAAAAAAGAAGGGTTTAGTTAGGAAGTAATACCACCCAAAATCTACAGCCTTATCAAATGAATCAATTCCCATCTCTTCCTTATATGAGTCAAGCAAGGAAAGAACTTTGGCGCCAGCAAAAAAATGATGATCAAACGTAATTACATCTCCACTAATAACTTCAAATTCCTCAGTAATAAATTCACTATTATAAATCTCTTTTTTATCAGATTTATGATAAGAAAACTTACCCGTAAAGGACAAGTTGTAATCTGGAATCATGGCTGTAAGCCAATATTTATCGGTAATTCCAAGCCAACCAGAATTAGAATTAAATTCATGATCGCCATCATCTTTTAAGTCTGAATATGAAACTTCGTCAAGTAACTGATTAGAAACGGCAATCGGTCCTTCGTGCAGGATAAAATTATTCATTCCCTCCACCTTTAAATTGCGACTCACCCTTCCAAAAGAGGCGATACTGATATCTTTTGCAGAGTTGTTTTTAACCAGCTTTTCTATGTCAAACATATAATCCTGATCGATAGAAACTTTTATTTGAAATAGAATGTTGTCATTATTCGTCCAAGATAAGGTAACTGGAGATTCTGGCGTTAAAGAGTTAGAGTTAGATTGCCATAAAGTCTTGGAGTTTGGTAATTCTAGATCATATTTTGAGCTTAAAAAGTGAAAATCAATAAAATAATGGTCAAGGGAATCGATAGGTGATAGGAGTTTAACATCCTCACTATTCTTATCTAAAGTTTCTTTGTATCCAACAAGCTCTAGATCATCAAACCTAGCCCCCCGAAGTGCAATCGACCCCTTTAAATGACCATTATTGATAGTGATTCTTTTTTTTATATTTTTACCAATAGCTTCCCCTCTACTAAGAAATTTTTGATTTTTGTCACCAAGAGATGGGGCTTTTTTATTTGAGACTTTTCCTTTGGAATTTATTATTTGAGACTTTTTTAATTTGACCTCCTGTTCTTGTTCGGCAATTTGCTGTCTTTGATAGGCTTCAATTTTTGGCTTTTCATAAAAAACTGTCCACAGGATTAAAACTAAGATTGAAAGGGTAATGGCTACTAATATATTTCTATTTTCTTGCATCTATGATATAGTAATGTTTAAAGTATATGTTGGTATTTTGCTGCCACTTAACCATCTACCGAGTTAATTTTTTTATAGGAATTGATTAAGCAAGTGAAGAATTTTACATTCAATTTTAATGAGAATAAAGGAAAAATTTCAAAATTTACAAAATAATAATAAAAAAGCTTTAATTAGCTTTGTTGTAGCTGGTGATCCGGATTATAATTTATCTTTAGAAATTATGCATAATTTGGTAGAAAATGGTACTGATATTATTGAAATTGGTCTACCATTTTTAGATCCAGCAGGTGATGGACCAATAATTGAAGAAGCTAGTAAGAGAGCGGTTCATAATGGGGCCACTTTGGCAAAACTATTTAATTTAGTAGAAAATTTTAGACAAAAAGATAGGAAGACTCCGATTATATTGATGGGTTATTACAATCCAATTTATCATTTCGGAGTTAAAAATTTTACTGAAATTTCTAAAAAATCAGGAATTGACGGCCTGTTAATTGTTGACTTACCATTGGAAGAAAGTTTCGAGATGCGTCGATTTGCCAAAAAGAATGACTTAGATATCATCAATCTTATTGGTCAAAATAGTTCAGAAGAGAGAATTTCTAAAATTTGCCAGAACTCTTCTGGCTTTATTTACCTTGTTTCAATTTTAGGAATTACTGGCACTAAAGAGCCTGATATTTCTAAAAATATTCCCCACATCAAACATATCAAAAAATATAGCAACCTACCAATCGCCCTTGGTTTTGGCATTAAAAACCCTGAGATTGCGGGTCGGGTAGCAAAACTAGATATTGACGCTATAGTTGTCGGATCTTCTTTGGTTGAAATAATTTCTAAAAATCTAAAAGATAAAAAGAAAATTATTTCAGAAATGTCAAAATTAACTACTGAATTTAAAAAATTAATTTAAAATTATTAAGTGTAGATTAATTTTTATTTTAATTTTCAAAAACATTGCTTGTTTTTAATAATCATTATAATTATTATTTCCCCTTGCTCTGTTTGGTTTTTACCAATTTCGGGGGTGTAGCTCAGTTGGTTAGAGCGCCTGCCTGTCACGCAGGAGGTCGCGGGTTCGAGTCCCGTCACTCCCGCCACTTGAATTTGTGATGATTAATAATAGTTTGATTGACAGTTACGCTAGTTCGGCATTTAATTTTGCTAGAAAAAATAACTCTATAGCTATTTTTGAATCTGAACTAAGAGAAGTTTCGCAAAATTTATCTGAAAATTTAATCAAAGAACTGTCAAATCCCACAATTTCTAAAGATATTTTATCTGATGTAGCTCTTGAGATTGGTAAAAAGTTAAAATTATCAAAAGATGTTGCCAATTTTCTAAAAATTATTACTCAGAACAGAAGAATTTTCTTAATTTTAGAAATTTCCAAAAGATTTACAGAAATTTTTAAAAAAGATTGCGGAATCATTACGGCAAAAATTTATGTAGTAAATAAAATTTCTGACCAATATATTGAGAAGATAAAATCGGTTATTTCCAAAAAGTACAAAGACAAAACTATTGAAATTGAGCAAGTTATTAAAAAAAATATTTTAGGCGGCTTAGTTATAAAAGTTGGTTCTGAATTAATTGACTCAAGCCTAAAAAACGACTTACATCAATTACAGAGTCAGTTACAAGAAGAATGTTATTAATTTATTAAATCTTTTATTATGCAATTAAATATAGATGAATTTTCTAGTATTTTAGAAAAAAAAATCAGTGACTTTAAATCATCTGTCGATCTAAAAGAGGTAGGCGAAGTAATTTCTGTTGGTGATGGAATTGCCAAAATATACGGTTTGGATAATGTTCAAATGGGTGAGATGATTGATTTTGAATCAGGCGTGCGAGGTATGGCCCTTAATCTTGAAAAAGATAATGTTGGTGCAGTAATTTTTGGTGATAGTTATAAAGTTAAAGAGGGTGATAATGTTAAAAGAGTTGGTAAAATTGTTGAAGTTCCCGTTGGTAAAGGTCTTTTAGGTCGTGTTGTTGATGCTCTCGGCAATCCAATAGATGGTAAGGGTCCTTTAAAAAATGTAGAATATAAAAGAATTGAAGTTAAGGCGCCCGGAATTATTGACAGACAATCAGTTAGTGAGCCGATGCAAACTGGTATTAAGGCTGTTGACAGTCTAATTCCTATTGGTCGCGGCCAAAGGGAGCTTATTATTGGTGATAGACAGACGGGGAAAACCGCAATTATTATTGATGCGTTTTTAAATCAGTCGGAAAATAATAAATCTGATGATGAATCTAAAAAACTATATTGTATTTATGTGGCGATTGGTCAAAAAAGATCAACAATTGCTAATATAGTCAAATCTTTGGAAGAATCTGGTACGATGGACTATACAACGATTGTTTCTGCCACCGCTTCCGAAGCTGCTTCCATGCAATTTTTTGCACCATATACTGGCTGCACTATTGGTGAATATTTTCGTGATAATGGTATGCACGCTTTAATTGCTTATGATGATTTATCTAAGCATGCAGTTGCTTATCGCGAAATGTCATTACTTTTAAAAAGACCGCCAGGGAGGGAAGCTTACCCTGGTGATGTATTTTATGCTCATTCTCGTTTATTAGAGAGGGCTGCTAAAATGTCTGACGCTAGAGGTGGTGGCTCGTTAACTGCTTTGCCGGTTATTGAAACTCAAGCTGGTGATGTATCGGCCTATATTCCAACTAATGTAATTTCAATTACTGATGGTCAAATTTTCTTAGAAACTGAACTATTCTACAAGGGCATTAAGCCAGCAATTAATGTTGGCCTTTCGGTTTCAAGGGTTGGTTCCGCCGCTCAAACCAAGGCAATGAAACAAGTCTCTGGCACCATTAAGCTAGATTTAGCTCAATTTAGAGAGTTAGAAGCTTTTGCTCAATTTGGATCTGATCTAGATGCCTCAACTCAAAAATTACTTGATAAGGGTCAAAAATTAACTGAGCTTTTGAAGCAAAATCAGTATAGACCCCTTCCTTTTGAGGAGCAATCTGTCTCAATTTACGTTGGCGTTAATGATTATCTAAAGGATATTGAAACCTCTGAAATTACTCGTTTTGAGGAAGAGTTTTTGAGAGTTATGAAAGATAAAAATCAAAAACTTCTTGATCAAATTCGTGAAGAGAAAAAAATTACTGATAAAGTTGAGAAAGAATTGCAAAAAATAATTGATAGTTTTTTGAAGAAATTTAAATAATCATAATATGGTTTTTTTTGAATCCACGGTATACAGATCTCCACCTACTGAAGGTGACAAGGCGCCAAAAAAAAAGGGTAACTTTACAGTTTGGGAGGAAGGATCAAGAAGAAGGGCTAGTGCACCCGCCGCTGTACCACAGGAAGCATCACAAGCAGAGAGTAAAGATTCAGCAAGAAGAGCTAGTGATCCCGCTCCAGTAACAGAATATACCCGTGCGCACGCTCCAGTAACAGAACCTAGTTTTAGTGATACCGCTCCAGTAACAGAACTTAGTTTTAGTGAATCTGCGAGCTTAAATTCTACACCGGAAGCACAAAGAGAAAAAGGTGGATATTCATTTGCGGAAGAACAAGGTAATTTTACAGTTTGGGGAGAAAAACAACGTAATATACCGGGAGCATCAAGAAGAAATAGTGAGCCCGCTGTACCATCGGACGCATCACAAGAAGGGAATGGAGCTTCAGCAAGAAGAGCTAGTGATCCCAATCCAGTAACAGACTATACCCGTGCACCCACTCTAGGAACAGAACATACCGAACTTAGTTCTAGTGAATCTGAGAGCTTAAGTTCTACACCGGGAACACCAAGAGAAAAGGGTGGATATTCATTTGCGGAAGAACAAGGTAGCTTTGCCACTGGCAGAAAAAAGTACGGAGGAATGTCTGTGAGAACATTTCTTGATCTTCCAGAAAACAAGACTCAACCATCTACTGAAATGAAGCCTACTTCTTCTAAGTCAATAGAAGTTAGTGAGGATGGTCAACAATTTAGTAAGAAGGGTGAGGAAATTTAATTAAATTATGTCAAATTTAAAGACTCTTAAAAATAGAATTAAATCAGTAAAATCTACTCAAAAGATTACTAAAGCCATGAAGATGGTTGCCGCCTCTAAACTTAGAAAGGCTAGAATAGCTGTTGAAAATGCCCGCCCCTACGGCGATAAAATATCTGAAATGGTAATGGACATCGCTGGAGATCTTCCAAATGGTGCTTTAGAAGAGAAGAGGTCTGTTTTAATTGGTGACGGTATTAGCAAAACTCATCTTTTAGTTGTTTTGTCATCAGACCGCGGTCTTTGTGGTGGCTTAAATAGTAATAATGTTAAGCAGGTTAAATCTATGATTCTAGATTTACAGTCTCAACAAAAAAATGTTAAATTATTTTGTATCGGTAAAAAAGCTTATGATCAATTAGTCGTTAAACATAAGGATTTAATTATTGACACGGAATTTGGTGTTTTTAAAAATGATATTTCTTATGAGTCAGCGTTAAAAATTTCCAGAAAATTAGTTAAGCTATTTGAAGAGGGTGAATTTAATATTTGTACGATTTGTTATAGTGAATTTAAATCTGTAATTAGTCAAAAACCAACTAAACAGCAACTTATTCCATCTCCCGTTGAAATCAAAACTAGTAAAAATAAAAACAACCTACATTCTCCAATTACGTTTGAGCCCAATCAAGAAGAGATCTTAAATCAATTATTGCCAAAAAATCTTGCTATTCAAATTTTTAATAAATTATTAGAAAATAGCGCCTCTGAACAAGGCGCTAGAATGGCCGCCATGGAATCAGCATCTAATAATGCCGGTAAAATGATTAAGGATCTAACATTATTTTACAACAGAAGTCGTCAGGCCAATATTACTCGTG
>JBLHPX010000041.1:0-7220 GCA_047624545.1 Ulvibacter sp. | reverse complement strand
CTCCATCTAACTTAATACCCAAACAAGCAATTTCGAAGGCAACTGACAGCTCCAATACTAAATTTGCACCCCCTGGAAGATAAGTATTAATCCGACATCATAATATCGAACATTTTTTCTTCATCTTTTAAGTCAAAATATTTTAAAAAAATGTTAGATATCATGATGTCGGATTAATAATTTTTCCAACTCATCAATATCCTCCCTAGAAAAATTTTTCTTTCCAAACCACAATTCAAACCCAACTAATCCTTGAAAAATTAACATACCAATACCAGTAACAATTTTTAAATTTAAATCCTGAGCTTGTTGTAACAGTGGCGTAATCAAAGGTTTATAGACAATATCACTAACTATGGCATTTTTTGACAGATTTACTAAATTAATTTCTAATGCAGGATTGCTTTTCATACCAAGAGAGGTGGAGTTAATCAATAAGTCACAATTTTTAAGATTATTATTAATTTCTGACAAAATCTTTACTTCCAAGATAATATTTTTATTAATCTTAACTAGATTTTTTGCTAAATCTTGCGCCTTCTCTAGATTACGATTAAAAATAGTAATTTTTTTAACATTTTTATTCATCAAACTATGTGAAATTGCCTTTGCCGAACCTCCAGCCCCAATTAAAATAACCTCTTTATCTTTAAATTTAAAATCTGGATAAGAATTTTTAACATTCTTAATAAAACCAATCCCATCAGAGTTATGTCCAAAAAAACTACCATCCTCCATAGTTAAAATTGTATTTACTGCACCGATCTCCTTAGCTGAATTACTTAATTTGTCACACAAATTTAAAGCCTTTTCTTTAAATGGAATGGTGATGTTGAAGCCTTTAAAGCCGATTTCCGACAATTCTTTAACTATCGGATTAAAATTTTCTTCCTTAATTTTTAAAGGAATGTAGAATCCACTAATGTCATGTTTTTTCAGAAGAAAATTATGCATTTTTGGTGACAATGATTGAGAAATTGGGTTGCCAATAACTGCAATTTTAATTAATTTAGTCATAGATAATTTATTTCTTAGAGGTTCTTAATATTTTAACTTGAAAAATACTTCAATAGTATAGAATATTAACAGCTAATTGATCAAAAATCAAAATCAAATTTATTAAAATGTCAAATATTGGAGAAATTACTCAGATCATCTCAGCTGTTGTAGATGTTGAATTTAAAGATGGCAACTTGCCAAGAATATTAAACGCCCTTGAGTGTCAAAATGATGGTAAAAAATTAATTTTAGAAACTTCTTTACACTTAGGTGAAAATACAGTTCGTTGTATTGCGATGGATTCCACTGATGGTTTACGTAGGGGTGTCAAAGTTACTGATACTGGTCAGGCTATTTCTGTTCCCGTAGGAAGGGGAACGCTTGGTAGAATTATGAATGTTACTGGAGATCCTATTGATGAGAGAGGTCCTATTGATACTAAGAAATTTGCACCAATTCACAGCCCCGCCCCAACCCTTGAAGAACAAGCTACTGAAGCTGAAATGCTAGTTACTGGTATTAAAGTTGTCGATCTTTTAGCGCCATATGTTAAGGGTGGTAAAATTGGCCTATTCGGGGGAGCTGGCGTAGGTAAGACCGTTCTTATTATGGAACTCATCAATAATGTTGCTAAGGCTCATGATGGTTACTCAGTCTTTGCTGGTGTTGGTGAAAGAACTAGAGAAGGTAACGACCTTTATCACGAAATGATTGATTCTAAAGTTATTGATCTTGAAAATCAGGAAAATTCCAAAGTATCTCTTGTCTATGGTCAAATGAACGAGCCTCCAGGAGCTAGAGCTAGAGTTGCTCTTTCTGGATTAACTCAAGCAGAATATTTTAGAGATAATGAAGGTAAGGATGTCTTATTCTTTGTTGATAATGTTTTTAGATTTACTCAAGCTGGTTCTGAAGTTTCTGTTCTTTTGGGTAGAATGCCTTCTGCAGTTGGTTATCAGCCAACATTAGCAACTGATATGGGCGCAATGCAAGAAAGAATTACTTCAACCAAAAAAGGTTCCATCACTTCAGTTCAGGCTATTTATGTACCAGCGGATGATTTAACTGATCCCGCTCCCGCCGCCTCATTTGCCCATCTTGACACAACCACAGTATTGTCTCGTCAAATTGCTGAAATGGGAATCTATCCAGCTGTAGATCCCCTAGATTCAACCTCGAGAATCTTAGATCCAAGAATTGTTGGCGAAGAACATTATAATGTTGCGAGAGAGGTGCAAAAAATTCTCCAAACTTACAAATCATTACAAGATATTATTGCTATTCTTGGTATGGATGAACTTTCTGAAGAAGATAAGTTGGTGGTTTCAAGGGCGCGAAAAATTCAAAAATTCTTGTCACAACCATTTCATGTGGCAGAAGTTTTTACCGGTTCTCCTGGTAAGTTAGTCTCCTTGGAAAATACAATTTCTGGTTTTAAGAAAATTTGCTCTGGTGAGTTAGATCACCTTCCAGAAGCAGCCTTCTATATGACTGGATCAATTGATGAAGTAATTGAAAAAGCTAAAAAATTGTAAATATGAACTATTTAGAAGTTAAAATAGTTTCACCATCTGGCATTTTATTTGAAGATAAATGTCATATGGTAATCATTCCTACCCTATCTGGTGAAATTGGAGTGATGTCCAATCACGAATCACTCATTACTTCCCTTAAGGAAGGAGAGATTAAAATATTAGACGAGTCTGAAAAAATTACAAAAACATTCAAGAGTCAAGCTGGATTTGTCGAAATAAAAGAAAAAGCATTATTGATATTAATAGATTAAGGAATCCCTGAAAAACCTATATGTTAAAATCCCTTTTTATCCAAAATATTGTTTTAATTGATAAAATTGAAATAAATTTTGATAAAGGTTTTTGCGTTTTAACGGGTGAGACTGGATCAGGAAAATCAATTATTCTTGGCGCTCTTGGCCTTGCTATTGGATATCGATCTAACATAAAATTACTCAAAAAAAATCAAAAACAAGGTTCAGTAATCGCCAACTTCTCTATCTCTAACAATCAAAATTGTCAGGAACTTCTTATAGAAAACGAGCTCTTAGATAATGAAAATCAAAATAACTTAACTCTTAAAAGAATTCTTAAAGAAAATGGTTCTAGTAAATCTTTTGCTAATGATATTCCAATTAGCAATAATCTTCTCTCTCAAATTGGTAAGTTACTGGTCGAAATTCATGGTCAAAATGATCAAAGCGATCTTCTAAATAGTAATTTTCATCGAGCAATCATTGATAATTACGCAAAAAATGACAATGAATTGCAAAAAATTATTACAATTTATGAAAGACTATGGAGTTTAAGACAGAAAATAGCTAAAATTTATCAAGATCAAGAAAAAAATAAGGAAGAAAGGGAATATTTAGAGCATGTTATTACGGAATTAGAAAATGCTGATATTGAGATAAAAGAAGAAGAAACTCTATCTGATAAAAAAAACCTATTACACAATAAAGAAAAAATTTCTAACTTAATCAATGATTTATCTGTAGAAGTTACTAATGCCAACAGTAATTTATTTATTGCGCAACAAAAATTATCTCGAAAAATGCAGATGTTAGATAATTTTATTGAAGATAAGGATTTGCTAAAAAATCTAGATCAAAATATTGAAGAATCAATTATCAAAAGCGATCTTGCGAAAGAAGTTATTAATGAAATTGGTAGTATTGTTGACAATGAGGATGAGTCTTTGGAAGAGATTGAAGAAAGATTATTCTTAATTAGAGGTTTGGCGCGTAAATTAAATAAAAAATGTGACGAATTACCGGAATATCTAAAGGGAATCAAAATTTCTGTTCAAAGCCTAACTAATCTTGAGAAGAATTTAGGAGACTTAGAAATTAAAGAGAAAGAATTGGCGTCGAGATTTTTAGAAATTGCTAAAAAATTACAAGTAAATAGAAAAATTGCGGCTAAAAAAATTAGCAAAAAAATTGAGGAAGAGTTGGGTGATTTACAGATGAATTCTGTTGAATTTTTAGTAAATTTTGAAGAATTACCTCCTGACAAATATAATAAATTTGGCATTGATAAAGTAAAATTTTTAGCTAAGATAAATAAAAATTCTGACTTTGGTGAAATTAATCAAATCGCTTCAGGTGGCGAGCTTTCACGCTTTATGCTGGCCATTAAAAAATCTTTAATGGAAGTAAAGTCAATTCCGACAATTATTTTTGACGAGATTGATTCTGGAGTAGGTGGCTTAGTTGCTGCAAAAATTGGGCAAAAAATGAGTGACTTAGGTAAAAGTTCTCAAATTATTGCCATTACTCATCATGCACAAGTGGCAGCAAAGTCTGATTTTCACTTAAAAATCTCCAAAAAAGATGATGAAAATGAAAGTAAAACTTCGGTCGAGACTTTATGCAGTCAAGAGTCGGAAATTGAAATTGCTAGAATGCTTTCGGGTGAAAAAATTACCATTGAAGCAATTGAGGCGGCAAAAAAATTAAGAGGATAATAAATTTACAAAATGACAGAGGAGGAAATCAAAAAACATGTAATTGCAATTTTAGTTGATAATGAATTTGGTGCTTTAGCCCGCATTGTTGAGTTATTTTCCGGAAGGGGCTACAATATTGAATCCTTAAATGTTGCACCCATCACTAAAGACAAAAAATTATCCAGAATTACCATAACAACTTACGGCAATAAAAAAACAGTTGATCTAATCTGTAAATTATTAAACAGAATTATTCCCGTTCATAACGCGGTTGAACTAACTAAAGAGGATGGCTATGTGGAGAGAGAGCTTGCTTTAGTAAAGATTATTGGAGATGATAAAAAAAGATCTGAAGCTCTTGAGATTCTAAGTAAATACCGTACAAACTTAATTGATTTGACTAATAATGCCGCAATTTTTGAAATTATTGGTACTGCCGAAGCAATTGATGATATCATAGCAAAAATTTCTTACTTAGGAATTGATGGTGTATCCAGAACTGGTGTTGCAGCTGGATTTAAAGGTGAAAACAAACTATCTATTAAGTAAAAAAACTAGAACTTAGCAAATTAGCATCAAATTCTATGGTCTAAAAATTATATGTTTTGTTCAAATTAGTGGTTAATGGGAATTTGGGAAAAACACCACTTAGATTATACTCCTATTAAAAATTAGAATTCTCACAATTAACTACCAGAGTTTCAATTTCATATCCAGATGAGGAAATTATTGACGAGTATGGTACTCCTCCTGTTGATACATTATCACCCGTTGATTCGTTTTTATCGCCTGATTCTAAATAGGGGGAGCTTTGATAATATTCTAATATATCTTCGATCAAAACTTCGTTACTATTATCCTCTACTAATCCACTTAGGTCTACCAGGCTATTTATTTCCTCATAGGCGAATGAGGTATCGGAAATATCATATTGATCGCCTTGAGTAGTTGTGTAGCTTGATTTTCCATGCTCAATTATGTCTCCAATAACATTTTTATTATGATCGCTTGTTAGATTAAACTCTACTATTCCAAGATCGTCCAATGTGTATAATTCCCCTTCATCAACATCTCCATCCAAATCTCCATCTTGCCACACCTTAAATGAAGACCATTCTACATCGTCTTGACTTAGCTTCATATCTTGGTTGGTATCGAAACCTTGCAAACCTTCAAGGTCAGTTTGTGCGCCATCCTTGTAAGATAAGAAAGAAACTTCATCGGTTTTAGTGATGTCATTATCACTATCGATATCGTAAACTAATATACCGTCATCTTTTCCTGCCCAGGCAACGTGCTCTGCTACACCGTCATTATCAGCGTCAAACATTACCTTGCTTTCATCTAAGTTTGCATATTCTACGCCGTCTCCATCTAAGTCTAATACAACTGGAGCAAGGGTAGGAGCGACTTCTGTTGTTGTGATAGTTACGGTTACATTACCATTATCTACTATTCTATCAATATTGACCGTAACATTATATTCGGTTGAATTGTTTAACCCATCATTTGCAGTAATTCCTAAATTCAAATTGGATAAATCAACGCCATCATCACTATTAATAGTAGTAACGCCATCTTCAGTAAGTGTTAAATTACCCGTATTGACATCAATTGCAAAATGCCCACTACCATTTCCTGAGGTAATAGAGAAGGTTATTGTATCTTCATCTAGGTCTAAGGCGGTAAATGTAGCAACTAAATCTCCGATAGTAACGGAGCCTGCAATAACGGTGCTTCCATCTGAAATATTAATTGTTGGAATGTTGTCATTTACTCTGGTTATACCAACATTAGCTATTGATTCAGGACTGCTATTAGTGCCATCTGTTGCGGTAACTCCTATTGGTAAGGATGCTAAGTCAACACCAACGTCACTATTAATAGCGGTAATTCCAGCTGCAGTTAAAGTTACAACACCAGTATTTGCATCTATAATAAAATAAGAATCATCATTACCAGATGTAATTAAGAATGTTACATTATCTGCATTATCTAAGCCACTCGCTGTAAATGTAGCAACTACATCTCCAGCTTCTATAGCTTCTTCTGTTATTGAACTTCCTGCTGACGTTATATTTGCTGTTCCAATGTTATTAATTATTGAGTTGGATGTTTGAATATTACCTGTAAGATCAGCATTTTCAAAACCTGTAATAGATCCAGAATTACTCCCAACGTCTCCGACGATTATATTATTTGCTCCTGTGTTTGATAAAGCTCCTAGACCTGTAAATAATGCAAAACTATTCAAATAACCTAAATCAAATTGAGATTCTAAAGTTGGCATATAAACGTCTCCACCGTTAGTAACTACTCCATCTGTACTTAATACCCTACCTTCTAGTGTAGCATCGTCGCCAACGGTTATTGCGGCTATTGATATAAATGTGCCAAACGCAACACTATTAGCTCCTAATGATATTGCGCCATCAGCAACAAAAAATATATTATTTGAAGTCGCTCCATTGATCAATTGAAACTGAGTTGATGCTGCAATGGTTAATGCACCATCAGTTCTAAAAATAAATATAGAATTAGAATCTCCCTCACCATCTAAAGTGATTGATCCTGAGGTGGTAATAGCAGCAGCTTGGCTATAGACACCAGAAGTAATTGTTGCGCCTGGTGTAAATGCTGGAACGGTTGCACTTGTAGTCGCTTCATTCTCTAGCATCGAGTAAACATTTGCTAAATCAACCACTGACTGCTGCGTTACATGATCACTTTTAATCGCAATAGTTGCTTGAGAATTA
>JBLHPX010000040.1:0-7302 GCA_047624545.1 Ulvibacter sp. | reverse complement strand
AACGCCCACAAAAGAACAGGCGAAAAGAATTTCAGCAAGAATCTTACCAAGATACGTACGAACCTTTTTATCATAAAAATTAACCTTCTTCTTAATGTTAAGATCTTCTAGTCTGGGTTTTTGTTTTTTTTTATCTTCCTCTAGCATTAATTATTTAGGTTCAATAGTTATATCGAAAGGATATTTATAAAACTTCTTATTAAAATTAATATTATTTGGTATATCCTTATATTTTAATTTTTCTTTAGTAAGGGAGGTTTTCAGAGATAATATCAGGCTATCAAAATTAGTAAATAACGTATCTATATCTCCTCCATTATTAAGAACAGATCCGGAAATATTTACTTTATATTTTGTGTCAATGTTATTTGGTCGAAAATTGACCAAAGAATATGTTATAATTTTAATGGCGTTACTATCTTTTGGAACGAAAGATGTTTTCCCTAGCCCTTCTAAATATAAATACTCCTTATTAGTAAAAAAATTATCAATTACGCCAAAATCTATAATTTCATAGAATTTTTCCTGAGTATTTTTAGTGCCCAAACTCTTTTTTCTAATCTTATTGAGCTTAAGCTCCAGATTTGACTGACTCAATTCTTTATTAGACTTATCATGACCTCTGTCAGAATTATTAAGAAATATTTTAACAGCCATATATCCTAAAAATATAATAACTGAGATATTAACAAAAAATAAAAACGATGTCACGATGTATAAAGCGTTAATCTTCTTGATTCTGGCAGTGGAAAATCTAAAAAACTTCTTTTTACTATTGATAAAATTACTTGACAATATTTCGTCAGATAAAATTTCTGAACCATCTTTTTTAGAAGTTGTGATTCCTATTTTTTTAGATATAACCCCAGCTTCGTAATTTACTATCTTTAAAGATTTGGTTCTAAGTGAGTCCACCTTCTTAATAAACTCTTTAGGTAAAATATTAATAAAATTAATATTTGAAACCTCAACTTCCGGAAAAGATCTTTTTAAATATTGAATAATTCTAAGCATATCTTGCTCAAAATATCTAATAAAATTATCATCCCCCAAATTATGATCAGGATCCCTACTTAGAATTAAAGAATTTCTATAAAAAATAAACTGCCTAAGGCCACTTACCTTGGTATCAATAGTTATGATATCAATATTTGACTCCTTGGATATATTAAAGTCACGTAAGGCAATTTTAAAAATAACCAATAATGATGATTTCAACTCAATTGGCAAAAGATAGATGCCAATCAGACGATTTTTGGGCATAAAAACAAGAAAGTCTATCCATTCCACCAAGTCCTTCTCTAGCTCTACCCAAAATAATAATGCATCCCATTTTTTATCTAATCTTTTATTCTTAACAATACTACTTACAACCTCATTCTTAGTTTTAGGACCTCCTCTGGATAAATCCTTTTTCATTAACCTAGAAGCATCTAAAGACCTAATTGCTGGATAAGTTTTTTGTTTATAGATTTGGTCATTGTTATCAAGTAAAATATATATTGGATAATTTCCCCTGTTTTGAAAAATTTTTTTGAATGAAGACTTAGCCTCCTCCAGGTCCTTAACCAAGATAGTTTCTTCAATCAGACGACCTTGATGAAAAGTAAAGGCGGCACCATTAATACCTATGGTTACAGTGCAGCGCTTTTTACTAAAAAGTTGCTTAAGCTTTTTCATAATATAGACATGGATCGCTAAAATTATTTTTACTAAAACCCTCTAATCTTAAGATACAAGAGTCACAACCGCCACAAGCATAATAAATGCCGCCCTTATAAATTGGATCGTAGCAACTATGAGAATTGACATAGTCTACACCAAGACTTAAGCCAAGAGCAACAATATCACTCTTTCCTAATTTTATAAGTGGAGTGTGAATTCTAAAAGGCTCTTTCAATGAAAATACAGTTCCTAGATTAGCTGCCTTTTCAAAAGATGCAATAAATTCTGAACGACAATCTGGATAACCAGAATAATCGACGATATTTACCCCAATAAAAATATTATTAATCTTCCTCGACTCTGCGTAAGAAAGGGCGTATGATAAAAAAATAATATTTCTAGCCGGCACATATGTGATCGGAACCTCCCCTTTGTCGCCAATATGATCTCTATTTTTTGGTACTTCGATATTTTTATCAGTTAAGGCATTATTTTTAAAAAAACTAGTATCAATGTTTACTACCTTATGATCAGTAAAATTATAAATTTTAGCAATTTTTGTAGCCATAGAAAGTTCTATGTTATGCTTTTGACCATAATTAAAACTTAAACCATAAAGTTCATAACCTTCACTTTTTGCAATTGCTGATAAAGTTAAAGAATCTAAACCTCCACTTAGTAATATAACTGCTTTTTTTACCATACCAATCTATATAATACTATTTACAACCAAAGATATATCAAAAATAAAGATAACCAAAATAGATAGGAATAGTATTTTTTTAGACCACTTTTCTATGGGGGTACTGTCTTTAAAATAGTAGTAAATCCAATATAAGGAGGCGATACTTATCGAGATAAGATAAAACAAACCAACAAAATCGCTTCTAAATAAAGTTACTGCCGAAACAAAGAAGGCAATAATATAAAAAATAATATTTTTTTTAGTACTATAGATTCCTTTTTTTAATGGCATGATAACAATATTGGCTTTTTTAAAATCTTCCATACGATACAAAGTGATCGCTAAAGAGTGAGGAATTTGCCATAATGACAGGATTACAAAAAGCATAATAGATTCAAAATCAACCTCACTACTTACAAAAAAATAAGCAATTAAAGGTGGCATAGAACCAGCAATGCTACCAACGTGAATATCATAAATAGAATTTCTTTTTAAAAAAATAGTATAAATTACAACATAAAAAAGGAATCCTATAATAGCAGTTATAAAACTTAAAATATTGCCGAAGTAATAGAGGATAGAAAATCCAAAAATTGCCAAAATTAAGCCATAAAAAAAACTAAGATTTACAGAAATTTTACCTAAAACTAAAGGACGATTTTTAGTTCTTTGCATCAATTTATCAATATCTCGATCATAGATATTATTAAAAACACAGCCAGAAGCAATAATCAAAATAATCGACAAGATAACAATCGTCAAATCTAGAAAATTAATAGAATCAGAATATACTTTTGAGGCCAAAAAGAAGCCAGCAAAGGAGTTAAGAATATTGCCAACAATAATCCCTGGCTTAGTTAAAATTAATAAATTATAAAATGTGGATTCCTTATTCACTTGTTATTATCTAAATTTATAAATTGATTAATATGATTTTATTTTATGATAAACATACTTGTTAGCTTTTTTGGCAGCATCAAGTAAATTATAATTATTTCCTAAAAATATAGCAATAGCAGTTGACAACATACAGCCAGTTCCTCGACAATTCTTATTCAACCTTTTATTTTGTAGTTTTATAATTTTATTGTCAGAAAACAAAAAGGACAGCACTTTATCTGATTTTTCTTGAAAATGACCTCCTTTAACCAAGATATTACTTACGCCAAAAATTTTTAAAATTTTAACCGCTTTCGCAATGTCGTCAAAATTTTTAATTCTTATTCCAGATAAAATTTCTAACTCATAAATATTAGGAGTAACTAAATAGCAATTTGCAATTAATTTTAATTTAATTTCGGCGATTGTTTCAGAAGAAATTAAATCATATCCATTGCTAGCTTTAATTACTGGATCAAAAATAATCTTAACATTCTTTGTGGTTAAGAAATCTATTACCCCCTTAACAGAATCGGAATTTCCAACCATTCCAATTTTAACCAGATCAATCTTATTTGCAGAAAATACAACCTCTAACTGGTCCTTAATAATTTTTCGATCTAAATATAAAATATTACGAATTTCTTGATTATTTTGAGCATTAATGGCGGTTGTGACATTAAAAATATTGGCACCTAGATCATATCCAGTTCCAAAGTCAGCCATAATTCCTGATTTCGAAAGAGGATCTGAACCAGCAATAGTTAAAATATTTGGTTTTTTAGACAAATTTTATTGGATTGAAATTAAAAACAAAATTCTAAAATTATTTTTCAAAAAAACAAATCTAGAAAAACTAATTTACCTAAATGTTGTATTATATATGAACTTTGGTATTATATTATACCAAGATCCATCTTAAAAACTATGTTACAAATTAAATAATCTAGCTTCACTTTTTTACCTGTCATTTACAAAAAGCCTTGTGAAATATGGACACGTTCCAATCGTTTTTTACAAATGACAGGTAAAAATATTTTGATATATTGCTTATTTTAAGGTGGATTTTGGTATTATTACGAGATTGATAACGTAAATTGACTCTCTATTGCCGTTTTTAGGATAATCATATTGAATTCTTGAAATATCTTATCTATCATAATGAATCAAAATATTTTAATTAATTGATTTATGGATAATAAAAACCGACCATTATCACCACATTTGCAAATTTATAAACCACAGATGACTTCTCTTACCTCAATCATGCATCGCATGACTGGCGTTTATCTGTTTCTTGGAGTCTTAATTTTGTCGTGGCTTTTTATTTATTATCAATACCAAACAGACTTAGTGTTTGGCAATAAATATGAGGGATGTTCTAATGCAACCTGGACCTATGTCACTTATTTTTTCTCATTTACTTGGCTTTTTGCACTTTATTACCATCTTTGTAATGGTGTGCGCCATTTAATGTGGGATATTGGCAAAGGATATGATATAAAAATTGCTTATCGTAATGCCTACATTGTTATTTTTTCAGCAATTTCTTTAACAATTGCCACCATTTTTACTTATTTTTACCTTAGATAATGACAGAAATTAGAAAATCAGAAAGATCGGGATCACATCACTGGATCTTTCAGAGAATCAGCGCTGTAATTTTAATATTCTTAGTTTTGTGGCTTGGCTACTCCTCTTTTGCAATGTTGGTTGACAATTCTTATATAGAGACTTTCTTTTCTTATATTAGCAACACAGCTTTATCCATTCTATTTGTATCTACTTGTCTTTATCATGGTTCACTTGGTATGCAAACAATAATCGAAGATTACGTCTCCTGTAAAAAGGCTAGAAAAACAACTATTGCAATTATTAATATCACTTCTTTAGTTACTGCCATTTCTGTTATTATTACTATTGCTCGCTTACATATTATGTTATAAACTCCTGATGAAGCTAAAGACATATAAAAATTTATAGATATACAAGTGGTGGAGACTTAACTCCTCCTAAAACAGAAAATACCTATTCATTTAAAGCTCTCTGTTACCACGAAAACTTAACTTCTCCAGAAGAGAAGTTTCTATAATATAATGTAACACATTATTGACACTAAACTATTATTATGACTGAAACTAAAATAGGAAATTACAAAATTATTGATCATGAGTTTGACGTATTAGTTGTTGGCGCTGGTGGTGCTGGTCTAAGAGCTACTTTTGGAATGTCCTCAAAGGGCTTAAAAACCGCCTGTATTAGCAAAGTTTTTCCGACTCGTTCTCATACAGTTGCCGCACAAGGGGGAATTTCTGGCGCTCTTGGCAATATGGGTGAAGATGATTGGAGGTGGCACGCTTACGACACTATTAAAGGTTCTGACTGGCTTGGTGACCAAGATGCTATTGAATATATGTGCAAAACAGCGCCAGAAGCAATCATTGAATTAGAGCATTACGGTGTACCCTTTTCTCGTAACGAAGAAGGTAAAATCTATCAAAGACCTTTTGGCGGCATGACTAAAGGCTATGGCGAAGGTGGAACGGCCACCAGAACTTGCGCCGCAGCTGACAGAACTGGTCACGCCATTTTACATACATTATACCAACAATCCTTAAAACATAATACTGAATTTTTTATTGAATATCTTGCTCTTGATCTAATTATGGAAGATGGAACCTGTAAAGGCGTCATGGCTTTATCTCTAGTTGATGGTACAATTCATAGATTTAAAGCAAAAATTGTATTACTTGCAACTGGCGGCTATGGTCGAGCCTATTTTTCAGCAACTTCAGCTCATACCTGCACTGGCGATGGCAATGCTATGGCTCTTCGAGCTGGTTTACCGCTTCAAGATATGGAGTTTGTGCAATTTCATCCAACCGGTGTTTATGGTTCTGGCTGCTTAATTACAGAGGGTGCTAGAGGTGAAGGTGGTTACTTAGTAAATTCTAAGGGTGAAAGATTTATGGAAAGGTACGCTCCAAATGCTAAGGATTTAGCATCTCGTGATGTAGTATCTCGTTCTATGACCATTGAAATAAATGAAGGTCGTGGCGTTGGCGAAAATGGCGATCACATTTTCTTACATCTCGACCATTTAGATAACAATACTTTAGCTGAAAAGTTACCTGGCATTTGCGAAACTGCTAAAGTTTTTGCTGGAGTTGATGTAACAAAAGATCCTATTCCTGTAATTCCAACCGTACATTACAATATGGGCGGCATTCCAACGAATCATGAGGCAGAAGTTTTAACCAATAAAAATGGTAAGATGGAAAAAGTTCCGGGATTAATGGCTATTGGCGAAACTGCCTGTGTTTCTGTCCATGGTGCTAATCGACTTGGCTCAAATTCACTTCTTGATTTGGTTGTATTTGGTAGATCCGCAGCAATTAAAGCTAGAGAATTAATTAAAGATAATGACCCATCTCCAGAGTTTTCTAAAAATGCCGGTGAAAACGCCCTTATTAGATTAGATAAAATTAGAAATGCCGATGGCACTCAAGGTGCAGCCCAAATTCGCCTTGAAATGCAAAAAAACATGCAAAAACATGCTGCGGTATTTAGGGATGAAAAAATTATGTCCGAAGGTGTCAAAAACATCAAAAATGTTATTAATAACTTTAAAGATCTTAAAATTAAAGATCGTGGTCTAGTCTGGAATACTGACCTAGTTGAAGCTTTAGAGTTGGACAATCTTCTTGGGCAGTCTCTAGTTACAATAGCATCGGCTCTTAACAGAAAAGAATCTCGAGGAGCTCATTGTCGTGACGATTTTCCAGATAGAGACGATAAAAATTGGATGAAACATACCTTAATGTGGGCAAATGAAAAATATGAAACTAAAATTGACTATAGGGATGTAAAGCTAAATCCTATGACTGACGAAATGAAGCAAATACCACCAAAAAAACGTACATACTAAACTTCATATTTTTACAGAGGAGTTCTCTCCCAAAAAAAGCTAAATTCAAGTACTAAATGCAACAAATCATATAATTTTTAGACCGATGAATTTGATGCTAATTTTAGCTTCTCGTTCCAAACTTGATTAGGAGTTTTGTATCCTA
>JBLHPX010000039.1:0-7340 GCA_047624545.1 Ulvibacter sp. | reverse complement strand
ATATTTGTGCTTATGCTGCTCACATGGCAGCACTTCTTGGCGCTCATATTATTAAGGTTAAGCCACCAACGGCAGCTTTAGAAAATCTAGATGCAATTAAGGTATATGATGCGGTAAAAATTCCAGTCAAAACTTTGGCAGAGAGAGTGTCTCATGTTATACAATCTAGTTTTAATGGCAGAAGGATTGTTATTTTTTCTGGCGGCGGTGCTAAGAGTGAAGAGGAGATTTATAATGAAATTAGATGTTTATATCAGGGCGGATCTTATGGCTCTATTATTGGTAGAAATGTCTTCCAAAGACCAAGAAAAGAAGCTTTAGCTTTGTTGGATAATGTTATTAATATTTATAAGGGTAAATACTAGCAATTCTGTTACGACGGAACTTAACTTTAAATAAAGAAATTATGGATATGAAGGTGTTAATGCGTCAAGCGCAAGAAATGCAAAAAAAAATGCAAGAGGCGCAAGAAAAATTATCAAACACAGACTTTGAAGGTAATTCTGGTGGTGGCCTAGTAAAGGTTACTATTAATGGTTCTGGCATTGCTAAGAAAATTGAAATTGACTCATCTTTAATCAATCCTGATGAAAAAGATATTTTAGAAGATCTAGTTGTGGCCTCATTTAACGATGCTAAGAAAAAATCTGACGCCTCTTCTGCTGACTCAATGGGCAGCGTAACTGGTGGCATGAATCTTCCAGAAGGTTTTAAGCTTTAGGTTGAAATACTTAACTATTATCCCAGCCCGTCTTGCTTCCACTCGATTACCTAACAAACCTTTGGCTGATATTTGTGGCAAAAAAATGATTCAAAGGGTTTATGAGCAAGCTGTCAAAACTAATCTTGGAGATGTTTATGTTGCGTGTGACAGTAATGAGGTAAAGAGTTTGATAGAAGATATTGGCGGTAAGGCAATTTTAACTGACCCCGATTTACCATCTGGAACTGATAGGATTTATCAAGCGCTACAAAAAATTCCAAATAAGGATGAGTTTGATTTTATTATTAATTTACAAGGAGATCTTCCTATAATTAATCCAAAAATTATTGAAAAAACTGCTACTTTTATTGCCAACTCTTCGTTTGACATAGCAACGATTGCAGTTAAAATCGACAATAAGGATGATATTAAAGATCCAAATATTGTTAAGGTCGCAATTGCTAATTTTTCTGAGGATGGTGGTCAGGCTTTGTATTTTTCACGAAGTCCAATTCCTCATAGTGATAATGGTGATTTTTATGAACATATAGGTATTTATGTTTATAAAAAAAATACTCTCGAAAAGTTTGTGCAATTAAAACCCTCTAAGTTAGAAAAATTAGAAAAGTTAGAACAGCTTAGAGCGTTAGAAGATGGTATGACAATAGGTGTTACAATTTCCGATTCTAAGCCAATTTCTATTGACACTAATCTAGACTTAGAAAGGGCAAGAAAATATTTAAAAGATAATGAAAGTTAAAATTCACATAAAATTAAAAGAAGGCGTATTAGATACGGAAGGCAAGACTATTGAAAACTCTTTGAGTCACAATCTAGGATTTAATCAAATTTCCAATGTTCGCAAAGGTAAATTGATTGAAATGGATATCGACGAAACTGACCAAGATAAAATTAATCAAACTATTCAGCAGGTTTGTGATAAAATGCTTGTTAATCAGGTGATAGAAAATTATGAAATTTTAAATTAAATATGAATATATTAAAACAAAATATTGAACAGGCTTTTGAAGATAAAGCTAATATTAATTCAGGAACTAAGGGGGAAATCAAAGATTCTATTTTAGAGGCTTTAAATTTGCTTGATAGTGGTCATGCAAGAATTTGTGAAAAAAAAGATACCTCTTGGATTGTTAATGATTGGCTAAAAAAAGCAATTTTACTTTCATTTCGTCTACAAGATAATTTTATTAGTAAATGCGATAATGGTTTAAATTACTATGATAAAGTAAAGTTAAAATTTACTAATTGGTCGGAAGAGGATTTTAAAAATGCCGGATTTAGAGTGGTTCCTGGTGCTGTAGTTCGTCACTCCGCCTTTATTGCTAAAAATGTTGTTCTAATGCCATCTTTTGTTAATATTGGTGCTTATGTTGACGAGGGAACGATGGTTGATACTTGGGCAACCGTTGGTTCTTGTGCTCAAATTGGTAAAAATTGTCATATTTCTGGAGGAGCGGGAATAGGTGGAGTTTTAGAGCCTTTGCAAGCAAATCCTGTTATTATTGAAGATAATTGCTTTATTGGAGCCAGAAGTGAAGTGGCCGAAGGTGTCATTATTGAAGAAGGTTCCGTTCTTTCTATGGGTGTTTATATTGGAGCTTCAACTAAAATTGTTGACAGAGCGACGGGAGAAATTTTTATGGGAAGAGTCCCAGCTTATTCAGTAGTAGTTCCTGGCACAATAAATGCTAAAAAAGCAGGAGACCCAAATTTATATGCAGCAGTGATAGTTAAAAGAGTGGATGAAAAAACAAGATCAAAAACCTCTATCAATGATCTATTGAGAGGGGAATAAAATTTGGGTGGTTAGCTCAGTTGGTTAGAGCGCTACGTTGACATCGTAGAGGTCGGAGGTTCGAATCCTCTATCACCCACCATTTGCCAAAATACATAGCCAACGAAAGAAAATCTACATAAAAAATCAAGAGATGCAATAATATTAACCTGCCACTAAGGTAACCGTCAATAATAAGAAAAATTTTAAACATTTTGCCTTTAAAGATAGGAAAATAATTTATCATATGATCTTTGTTGAAAAAGCATCATAAAATTTAGCTAAACATATCCTAACATTAAGCATAAATTTAATAATACATTTCTAACCCAAACTAATTTACCCAAATGTTACATTACAGACAAACTTTGCTGTAATACAAATTCCCGCCTTTAATTTGTACATTTTAAAGGTAGGATTTGGTGTAAGATAAATTTGTTGCTTTGATTGTTAGGGGAAATTAAAAAATCCCACCACAATAGCTAAATTGTTAAATTATAGAACCAACTTGGACAAAGTATCGTTCCTTAATATCTGAGATTAAAAGAGGGAATTTAAGATATCAAAACCTTACAAAAATTAGAGATTTTGAATTTCCTTTAAGAGGGTGAATTGTTTTTGCAAAAATGCAGAGGAAGTTTCTAGTGTGGTATTCTAGAATTTTTTAATTTTTACTTCCTAAAGCTTCTTTTAAAATTTCTTTTTTTAGATGATTTTCCTGAAAATGAAATCGTACTTTCTAATCCAAGCTTAGAGACAACCTTACTGTAAGGCTCCCTGTCTGAGTTAGAGATGAGCGACAACGCGAATCCTTTAGAATCCATTCTGCCTGTTCTACCAACTCTGTGGATGTAATCTTCGGTTGCCCTAGGAAAGTCAAAATTGATAACATGCTCAATGTGATCTATATCTATTCCTCTAGCTACAACATCAGTAGCAATTAGTATTTGATAATCTTTTGAACGAAATTTTTTAATAACCCTGTCTCTCTGAGTTTGTCTTAAATCTCCATGAATTGCTTTTGCTTTATAACCATCATCAGATAATGATTCCTGTAGTTGGTCAGCATATCGTTTTGTGTTAACAAAAATTAATATTGAACCCTTGCGGCTCTCAATTTCTTTAACCAAAAGTTCAAGCTTCTCATTTTTATTAGCAAGAATAAAGGAATGCTTAATATTTGCCTTGTTTTCTTTATCAGGAACGACAGTAACCGTTTTATAATCTTCAGATAAATAGTTTCTAGCTAATTTAACAATTTCTCTTGAATCGGTCGCAGAAAACATCAATGTTTGTCTGTCAGGTGATAATTTTGAATAAATATCCTTAATATCCTCCTTAAATCCCATGTCAAGCATACGATCAAATTCATCCAAGACGAAATGATTTATTCTTCCCATTTTAACTGTACCACGAGAAATATGATCCTTCATTCTGCCAGGAGTGGCAATAATGATATTAGGATTTCTCCTAAGTTCAGATATTTGTTTTTGTATATTAACTCCTCCAAAAACAGCGCAGCATCTTGTTTTGTTGCCAGCTATTAATTTTGCTGTTTCATGTATTTGAGCAACTAACTCTCTGGTTGGTGCAATAATAAGACAGTGATTTTTTTGAGAATCTTGCAATATTCTTGCTAAAATCGGAATAATGAAAGCGGCAGTTTTGCCACTTCCAGTTTTAGATGAAGCAAGAATATCAGATCCTTCCAAGACTAAAGGAATTGATTTTTGCTGTATTTCAGTTGGATTGTGATAATTAACCCTTTCTAAAGAAAGCAAAATATCATCCGGCAAGCCATAATCTTTAAAAGATGTCATTATTTTTGATTATTGCTCGATTTGTACTTCGGTAGCTTTGGTTTTGCCACTTCTGATATCTTTAGACTCTTCGTACGAAATAGTAATTCCTTCTTGAAGTGAATCTACATCTAAATCTTCTGAATCACTTACATGAAAGAAGATATCACCTTTTTTAGATTGAATAAAACCGTAACCTTTATCGGAAAAGAATTTTTTTAATTCACCATTTTTTCTAGACATTTTTATATAATAATTAATTTTAATAAATAAATATTAACCAAGCGCAATATAATAGATTAATTTGCGCCTTGATTTACAAGGAGAAAACTACCTTCTCGAAACTTATTTTGAAATTAACTAAATAGAAAACTTAAGATATGAAAGAGATGTAAGAATTTCAACTATAACAATTTATATACATATTATTTAAAATAGCAAGCTTTTATAATAATTATATATTCCTATATATAAATATGGTATAATTCCTCTGGAAATTTTTATCATAAATTCCAAAACAAAATAGATAAATTATATATTCCTATATATAAATATGGTATAATTCCTCTGGAAATTTTTATCATAAATTCCAAAACAAAATAGATATTTGATAAAAAAATTTAATCAGTAAGGGGGAAATAAATCAAAGATTCTTTACTTAAGCATCCTTGACAGATTATATTTTCTTTACAAATGACCAATTTGGTTTTAAAATTTGTCATGAAAATTTCCAAAGATGGAGGGGATTGCAGAAACAAAACAAGAACCAAGTTCATTTCCCAATTCCTCTTACGAATGGGTAAAAAGCAAACCGCTTTTTTAAGAGTCAAAACGCAAAGCGAATTGGTGGGGGTCAGAACCGAGTTCAGTTTCAATCAAGTAAAAAAATTAAACACAATAAAAACAATGACAGCAAAAATAATTGACGGTAAAAAAATAGCACAAAATCTTAAAGACAAAATAGCAAAAGAAGTTAAAATTCTCAAAACAACAAAAAACATAACACCAACAATTGCTGTTATCTTAGTTGGTGATGATCCAGCAAGTAAAATCTATGTCGGCGCCAAGGAAAGGCAAGCAAAAGAGGTTGGAATGAATTCCGTCAAAATAAACCTTCCAAATACAATTTCTGAATTAGAGCTATTAAATAAAATCAAAACATTAAATTCAGACCCAAAAATTCACGCCATTCTAGTGCAATTACCATTACCAAAACACATTAATAGCGATCAGATTATTGAAACAATTGACCCAAATAAGGATGTTGATGGTTTTCATATTATTAATGTTGGCAAATTAACCCTCGGTAAAATCGACGAAGCAACAATTCCATGCACTGCCATTGGGTCATTACATTTAATCAATGAAATAGAACCCAATATTTCTGGTAAAAATATTTTAGTTATCGGCTCTTCAAATATTGTTGGTATGCCGCTATCAAGACTTTTAATGCATCAAAAAGCAACTGTCACTATTGCCAATAGCAAAACTCGTAACCTTAAATTCCTTTGTCAAAATTCCGATATTATCATTTCAGCAACTGGTGTTTCTAACTTAATAACAGCAGATATGGTGCATGAAAATAGCATCATCATTGATGTTGGTATTAACCGTATAACAAAAGATGACGGTAGTACAAAATTAGTTGGGGATGTAGATTTTGATAATTGCTACCCAAAAGTTAAGGCTATCACCCCAGTACCAGGTGGTGTTGGTCCCATGACGATAGCCTATCTATTACAAAATTGCCTTAATCTTTGTAATAAGCGTTGATTTATAAGCCTACACCATTTGTTTTAGCATTACCTCCCCTTCCTTTCTTTTCATCAGAAATAGGATTGTTTGGGTTGTTTGACGGCCCTGTGAACTTTGTTCGTTCGTTGGCTACGGATCCCTCTTCGGATGGGGCGGCGGCTCCTCCGGCTTGGGCTGTGGGGGCGGCTCGTCCGGCTTGGGCTTCGGATGCGCCTTCGGCTGGGGCGGCGGCTCGTCCGGCTTGGGCTCCGGATGCGACTGGGGCATCCTCCAACACAACATCTAATGCTCGACTATTTTTATAATCTGGGAAAATAGCATTAAATTTATTATTATTATGGAGATCTATTAATTTTCCCTCTTGGTTCTTTTTTATTTCTTTCAATGCACCAAATGCCAATTCTATAGCACTTAACAAAGATAATCCAGAATCTTTAACCTCAGAATTATCAGTAAATAAACTACTTAAATTATCTTTGGTGATTGTTCTTGGCAATTCATTACTTACACCGCTTGAAACTGGAAATTTAAACTTAGTTACAACACCATTCTTAAAATGATCATCATTAATAGTATCGCCAACAGAGTAAATAACTAAATAACCGTTACTATCAATAGTAGCTTTAAATTTATCTACACCCTGATAAATTGATTCTTTCTTTTCTGCCTCAAATTTTTTATCATCTCCGCCACAAACAGCATGTCTAGCAACCTCAATGACCCCATCTTTAAAAGTACTATGAATGTTCTTTAATTCTAATGCTCTATATTCACTCTTAACTCTACCCCGTTCATCAACATATTCAAAGGCAATAAATCTATGTGCCGCAGCAAGGAGCTCTTCCTTTTGGCTTTCTCTTAAGTCTCCATCAACCGCAAACCCAACTCGATCAATATCAAAATTAGCATTTTTATTATATAATTCAATGTCTGCGGCTGTGGGTGCGGCTGAGGCTGTGGGTGCGGCTGCGGGTGCTGGTGCGGCTGCGGGTGAGGCTGTGGGTGCGGCTGCGGCTGCGGCTGCGGATGCTTTTTTATATTTAGCAAAACCACCCTTACCCTTATAGATATTAATCGCTTTGTCTGAATTTATAGTTGCATTATGCGGATTAATATTCCATTCTGGTGTTGAAACTGGGTTTTCTATATATATATTTACTTCACCTAATCCTAATTTAAACTCTTTTGCAAACAGTTTACGATACTCCTCGACCTGTATGCCATGACTAGCAAAATCTCCCTCTATAGAATAATCATTCTGTTCAAATGTTGTTGATGCAAATCTAGG
>JBLHPX010000038.1:0-7541 GCA_047624545.1 Ulvibacter sp. | reverse complement strand
AATGGCAGAAAATAACCATATAACAGATCATACAAAAAATATAAATAACTTAATACATCAAATTAATAATAGGACAATAGTTAAAGGTGATATAATAGCATTAGAGCGTAAAGAAGCGGGTAAGAATTTTGGAATGCGTGATGTTAAAATATTATCTCAGATGATAGATAGTAATTTACAAAAAAAAATACCAAGTGAAATAAAATCTAGCGCAATTTATGACGATGCTAGATTATACAAAGTAGCAAATGGTTTGGGAATTCGGGTTGTTGGCATAGAGGGTAGTAAGTTATTTAATAACAGAAAGAGTGAAAACCAACAACTTTATAATGAGGAAAGAGAAAATATAATGTCTAAAAATTTATCCGATCTTCAGCGTGATAATCCAAGCTCAAGGATAACAGCTCTCATAGGATCGGGTCATTCAGCCGGAATGCAAAACAAAATAGATAATCTAGTAAGCTTAAGCGCACAGACTCCTAACAGTGCAACTACAGCAATCTCGGCTAGATCAGTATTAGATGCAGCCCAGATAGGGAGATAATAAAAACTGTGTAAAGTCAGTTTAAGTCTTTTTGGAAAATGAATTTCCAATTGCGAAACGATCAGCGCCCAATTACTAGCGGGCATAGTCCATTTCCTCAATATCTTAATTTAAGCAAGGCATTTTTTGAAGCAAATGATCCCTTTTGACTTTGGTATATTTTGCATCACTCAATGCAGTCCCTCAGCGGCATTTGTGGTGTTGTTAAATTAAACATAGGAGAAATAATGATCAATTACTCCTTCATTGAAGAAATTTTTAATATTTGGATATCTTACTTTCCGTTTGTCTATGAAGGATTATAGTTTATTTTTTGTATTTTTGATTGTTGAGTTTCCATTAAAATTACACCCAGACTCTGTTGGAAAATGGAACAATGCGGTGAAACAAAACAGCTAACAAGGGAAAGACCTCTCAAGGTTCTGTAAGAGAATTTACATTGCAAGAGTTTTTATTTTATATATTTTTTTCTATAGAGTTTGTTGCAATGGCATAGAAGTATTTTAGAAATGGCAGTTAAGGGAATTGCCATTAACAAGCCAACAAAACCAAATAATATGCCAAAAACAAAAAGACCAAAAATAATCCAAACTGGATGAATTCCAACCTGATCACCAACTAACTTTGGGGTAAAGTAGTTAGATTCCACAATCTGACCAACAATGAATATTAAGGCTATTAGGCCAAAATACATTGGCACGAAACCCCACTGGAATAAGGCAATAGTGCAGGCAGAGACGACCCCAATTAACATGCCCACATAAGGAATAAATGATAATAGGCCCGTAACAACTCCAATTAAAAAACCATAATTTAACCCTAGATGACTTAAGGATGTGGCATAAATAAATCCTAGAACCAAGCAAACCATTAATTGACCACGAAGATATTTAGAGATAATTTGATCGATTTCTATCATAATCTGCTCTATATTATTTTTATATTTTGTTGGTAAACACCCCTTTACAAACAAAATAATCCTTTCCCAATCCCTTAAAAAATAAAAGGTAATTATCGGCGTAATAACAAAAGAAGCAATAACGTCGATGGCAATATTGGTGGAATTGGCAATGTTGCCAAATATATTATTAGAAAATGACAGTATCTTTGACAGACCAGTATCAGAAACTAGATTATCCTTTAGTTCAAAATCAGTTAAAACTGATATTTTGTCTAATAAATTGTCAATATATATAGGTAGTTTTTTTACAAACTGGGTCAATTCATAGAACAAAGATGGCAATAGACTTGTAAAAATAATAACTAAAATTGTAAAAAATAATACCAAAATTACCAAAGAAGATGCGGATCTAGCAATTCCAAAATTTTCTAATTTTAAAATTATGGGGCTAAATAAGTAGGCAATAATTGCAGAAAATATAAAAGGTGACAAAACTGACTTTACGGCAAATAGTAACCAAACCATAATGCACAATAGCAAGGTTGGTAAAAATATTTTTTCTATTTTCATAACTTTTAACTGTCGTTTTTAAAATTGTTGGAGCGTTTGGAGTCAAAGTATCCGCAGAGATTTTTTTATTCTTTTAAATTGAAAAGTGCAGCTTACTTAAGGTAAGTTGGTATCCCAAAGTTAAAAAATAGAATATTATCAAAGGAGATTTTAGGTTCCAAACACTTCCATTATAAACCGCCTAATATAAATTTAGGTATGACGCCATACTCTTTGCAAACATCCTTCATGATCTTAGTCTCTGGTAATTGTCTATATTTTATACCAAGTCTTTTACCTAAAATTCCTCCACCAATCAGGGCTGAGTCGATATTATTTTTATTCGCACCACTAATGTCAGTCTCTATACCGTCTCCAATAGCTAAAATTTTTGCCTCATTAATGTCGCCGAACAAATCTCTAACCTTATTGTAAACTGACTTATAGGGTTTGCCAAAAAAAACCACCTTACCACCCATATCTTGATATTTTTTAGCCAAAATCCCGGCGCAAAGTATTTCTAAACCCGATTTCTTTACAACTACTAGGTCTGGATTAACGCAAATCATTGGCAAGTCGTATTTTAAACCTTCCTCCAAATCATTTATCCTAGAATCTACAGTGGGAAATTCATCACCAAGACCGGTATTTACAATAAATTTTGCCAACTTCATGTCAGTCATTTTGTAACTCAAGCCATCAAGTAAATCAAGATCTTTATTTTCGCCCATATAAAAATATTCCAAACCAAAATCTTGACTTTCCTTGAGGTGTAAAAATGTTGCCTCACCAGAAGTTAATACAAAGTCATAAAAATTTTTCTCTATGCCAAACTTGTTTAACAACATTTCAACCTTAGCCGCCCTTCTTGGCGCGTTCGACAAGAAGCATATTTTTTTACCAGACTCCCTAACTTTCTTTAGATTTTCAATTACGCCAGGATAGACGTGACTACCATCATGAATAACTCCCCAAATATCAATTATAAAATGAGTATAGTCTTGATAGATCTCTAATAAATTTTCTTTAAAAATCATTTAATAAACTTTAAAATTCTGACAAATTATGCCAATTACCCACACACGATAATTTGATTGTTAGTTCAAAAGAATACAACCGATATTAATATTTAATTTTTACCGCATCGCCAAGTCTTATTTTATCATAACCCTCCTTATCAATTAAAATCCAAGAAGATCTGTCGTTTACCCTGTCACTAACCTTGCCACCTGCTAAAACCCTGGATTCAATCTCAGACTCTCTAGTAATGTCGTTATTCTCCTCAAATTTACCGATAATGTCAAATTTATCACCCTTTCTTAGTCCGTCTTTGTTGCCTAAGCTGATTTTAAAGATTACCTTCTTCTTAAAAACTCGCTTTTCCAGGACATAGCCTTTTTTGGCAAAAGCATTTTTTAGTTTACGAGAGATATAATTAATAGATTTTTTAGCTGCTTGTCTTACCAGATTATCATCCCTTGCTGTTCCTGCATCTCTCTTACCCTTAATATCGACGATACCAAGGATTGAAACCCCTTCATTTTTAGCATTCTCTTTTCGAGTTGCCTCACCCTCAAAAGCAATATTTTCGACCACCGACATCAGGGGTAATTCATAAACCTTAATATTGCCTGCAACGTCAGACTTGTACTCAAAATGAGCTGGACTAACATAATAACCATCGCCAGGCTTATAACCCGGCATTGCCGCCTTATATTTAGAAGTAAAGCCAACGTTGGAAAGTGTCCCCATTATCGCATAATCAGCAATTTGTGGACCCTTATAAATTCCGCTTTTTTTCATCTCAGAAAGTCTTATTTCCTTTTCTAATTTTTTAGCAGAATTCCTATCTATTAATTTTATTAACTTATTTTCAGTTAAAATATTTTCTATAGCAGTGACGGCAACCTTACTAACATTAGCATTATTTGCCACCTTATTGTCGCCGATATCAAAAGGAAAAACTACAACCTTCTTCACTTCACCTTCCAACTCTGTCTTTGTAGGTAAAAATTCAGACTCTGAAAGTGGTACTTTTTGATAAGATTCAAAATTTCTAATTGAAAGACAAGAAGAAAGGATGAATAATAATAAAACTGAAAAATTTCTTATTTTTAGCATTGATGTTTTGTTAGATATATACAAATTTATGTCTAATACCGCCTCCTATTTATAATGCATTATCATAGTAAAATATTTTAAGGTTAAAATTGTCAAAAAACGACTGCCATATGCCCATAGAGTGGGTGCCAAGGCTTTTTGGCAATTAAAGAGCTTAAAAGAGAGATAAAACTAGGTCATACCACTACCTATCCAGTATTATAGACGGGAAATGGTATAATACCCTAAGACTGGAATTAATCAGTTTTTCACAAACTTTAAAGAATGTCAATATCAATGAATATTAATTTTAGAATCTATACTGAAGATACAGATTGGGGTGGTGTAGTATATCACTCAAATTATTTAAAATTTTATGAAAGAGCTCGGTCCGATCTTCTTAGGGAGGGTGGAGTTTCGCAAAGCGACCTAAAAACAAAATTAAATCTTGCTTTTGTTGTCAGCTCTATGGAAATAAAATTTATAAAATCGGCAAAAATAGATGACATAATCACTGCCAAAACTAAAGTTGCTGAAATTAAAAAAGCTTCCATTATAATAGATCAAGAAATACATTGTAACAATATTTTAATTAACAGGGCTAGGGTAGTTTTGGCAATACTTGATACAAAAAGACAGAGGCCAGTTAGAATTCCAGAATTAATAATTAAAGCAATTAGTAAATAATCATGTTTGATGCAATAGGCAGTAATATTTCAAAAATATTTGAAAAAATTTCCAGCAAAAAAATTCTTTCCGAAGGAGATGTCAGCGAAGCGATGCGAGAGGTTAGAATATCATTATTAGAAGCTGACGTATCTCTTTCGGTAGCTAAAGATTTTATACAACAAGCTAAAGAAAAAATCATTGGCCAAGATGTTGTTAAAAATGTCAAAAGCGGAGATGTGGTTGTTAAAATTTTTAATGACCTGCTAATTGATCTACTTGGATCAGAATCTTCAGAGATAAACCTAACAGATAAAGAGCCAAACATTATCTTAATGACGGGTTTACAGGGTTCAGGTAAAACCACTACCTCAGCCAAATTAGCAAACTTTCTGCTCAAAAAGAAAAATAAAAATAAAATCCTTTTAGCCTCATTAGACACATCAAGACCGGCGGCTATGGAGCAGCTGGAGATCCTTGCCAAACAAGTCGGTGCCGATAGCTTAGAAATAATAAAAAGTCAAAATAGTATCGAAATTACCAAAAGGGCTCTAAAGAAAGCTAAAAATGAATCTTATGAGATTTTAATATTAGATAGCGCAGGAAGAACTAATATTGACGAAGAATTGATGTCAGAGCTTGAAAATATTAAAAAGATTTCTAAACCAGATGAAACAATTTTGGTTGTTGATTCGATGATGGGTCAGGATGGCGTCAATGTAGCTAATGATTTTAACAATAGACTTAGTATTGACGGAGTTATTTTAACCAGAATAGATGGTAATTCTAGGGGCGGCGTAGCCATTACCATGAGAGCTGTAACAAATTGTCCGATTAAGTTTCTTGGATCTGGAGAGGGAATAGAGGAGTTAGAGATTTTTGACCCAGAAAGAATTGCGTCTAGAATTCTTGGCATGGGAGATATCGTTTCATTGGTAGAAAAAGCTAGTGAAAGAATCAGCGAAGACGAAATGAAAAAAGCTGAAGAGTCGATAAGAAAGGGTACTTTTACATTTGAAGATTTGCTAAAGCAAATTAAAAATATGAAAAAAATGGGAGGAATAGGTTCTGTTATTGGGTTCTTACCAGGCGCTGGAAAAATTAAGGAAATGCTGCAAAATTCTGATCTAGAAAAAGAAATTAAAATGCAAGAAGCAATAATTTACTCAATGACAGTCGCAGAGAGGTCTAAATCAGAAACCTTAAGCTCCTCTCGTAAAAAAAGAATAGCAAATGGATCGGGATCAACTATGCAAGATGTTAATAGATTAATCAAAAAATTAAAACAAATGCAAAAAATGGTAAAAAAAGTTGGCAAAATGAACAAGTCAGATCTTGAACAATTTACTGGAAATCAAGATCTATCCAGTCTTGGAAACGTGTTAGGTAAAAAATAATGAAAATTCTATTTTGTGGCGACATAGTCGGAAGGAGCGGTAGACAATCCGCCCTAAGTAACATACCAAAATTAAAACAAGAGCACAATCTTGATTTTATAATTGCCAACGTCGACAACGCTTCTGGCGGTTTTGGTGTTAATGAAAATAACTCCAAAGATTTTATTGAAATTGGTGTTGACGTTTTAACCGGAGGCGATCATATCTGGGACAAAAAGGAGATGTTAAATTATATCACAAGGGAAAAGAGGATATTGCGTCCCCTCAATTTTCCTAAATCATCACCAGGCACTGGAGCTAGAATTTTTACTTCCATTAATAATAAAAAGGTTTTAGTCATTCACCTTTTGGGACAAGTATTTATTAAAAACAACTTAAATTGTCCTTTTGAATCCATAGATAATATTTTAAAAAATTACAAATTAGGCGTAGATGTGGATGCTATTTTTGTTGATTTTCATGCTGAAGCCAGTTCAGAAAAAATGGCTATGGGTAAATTTCTCGATGGTAAGATATCGGCAGTCATTGGCAGTCATACCCACATCCCAACTAACGACCATCACATTATGTCAGAAGGTACGGCCTATCAAACAGACGCAGGAATGTGTGGTGATTATGATAGTGTAATTGGTATGCAAACAGATGTCCCGCTCAGAAGCTTCCTAAGCAAAAGACGTGTTGGTAAAATGGTTCCAGCTAAAAAAGAGGCAACATTTTGTGGATCTATAATAGAAATTCATGATTCAGGTCTTGCAAAAAATATCAATATAGTCAAAATTGGGGGAGTGTTGGATAGAAATAGTCCAACTTAGAGCATAGAGGAGTAAAATTTATCAATCATGAAAAAGCTTCACATATTATTTTTGGGAATTATAGCAGTCTCGATTGTATCAATCGCCATTGCTGGTTACATTGCTACGGTAGCTATAGTGGACACGAAGAATCATATTGAGTCAAAAATTAAGAATTTTGAAAACAAAATAGAATCAAAAATCGACAAAACTAAAGATGAGCTCCTAGAAGAGGTAAGGGAAATAAAACAAGAGTTACTTGAAAAAGTTGATAAGGTTACAAAAAAAATTACTGGCAAAACCAGTAAAGTAGAAAGTAAACTTAAGTCAGAAGGAAAAAAATTAGAAAATAAATTCAAAAAATTATTTTAAATATGTTTATACAAATTGAAAACACTCCAAACCCAGAAAGTCTAAAATTTATACCTGATGAGATGGATATTGCGGGTACGAAAATATCAGAATACAAAACTCTAGAGGATGCTAAGCTAGAATCGCCATTGGCAGAGAAAATCTTTGAAATAAATGGCGTAAAATCTATATTTTTAGGTAAAGATTTCGTAACAATTACAAAAAAAAGTGGCTTCGAGTGG
>JBLHPX010000037.1:0-7555 GCA_047624545.1 Ulvibacter sp. | reverse complement strand
TTTAAATGATTTTTAAGAATTTCTTGATCAGGAAATTGGTTAATATTTAGGTTATTTATTCCAATATTATTGATATTATTTAAGCTATTTTTGGCAATAATTGAGAAGCAAAATAATCCATCTTTAATCAAGATATTATGAATTTGCTTAAAAACTTGCTTATAATCATCAATCCACTGTAGGGCAAGCGAAGAAATAACCAAGTCAAATAAATTGTTTTTTAATGGTAGGAGATTTATGTCACCATTAATATTATAATTGCAGTTTGACTGTTTTAACATAGAGACTGCCAAATCTAAGGAAAAAAAATTAGGAATTTTAATATTTTGTGATATTAGGTCATATAAAAATCCAGTTCCAGATCCAAGATCAATAATTTTTTGAGAATTTTTAGCTTCAGGTGGACAAAAATCTATTAAATTTTTTGCTACTTGTTGTTGTAAAATAGCATTTTGATTGTAGATTTTTGCCGCTTTGTTAAAATTATGTTTAAGATTACTTTTCAAGATTCTCTAAAGCAAAATCCCAGTTAACTAAGTTGCTTAAGAAGGTTTCGATATATTTTGGTCTAGCATTTTGGAAATCAAGATAATAAGCATGCTCCCAAACATCCATAGTAATCAACGGCTTTAGGTTAGTTCCGAGTGGAGTTTTGGCATTTAAAGTTTTAATAACTTGTAATTTACCATCCTCATCAACAACTAGCCAAGCCCATCCTGATCCAAATTGAGTAGCTCCTGCTATCTTAAATTCTTCTGTAAATTTTTCAAAAGAACCGAAATCTTTCTCAATTTTTGCAAGCAATTTACCTTCAGCTTTGCCACCACCATTTTTTTTCATTGAATTCCAGTAAAATGTGTGGTTCCAAATTTGAGCAGAATTATTAAAAATTCCGGCCTGATTATTTTTTCTAGAAATTTCAATAATTTCTTCAAGAGATTTTTCTTCTAATTCAGTTCCTGCAATTAACTTATTAAGATTGGTAACGTAAGATTGATGATGCTTTCCATAGTGAAAATTTAAGGTATTTTCTGAAATAAAAGGCTCTAAATCTTTTTTATTATAAGGTAAATTAGGTAAGGTAATAGTCATGATTTTGTAATTTCAATTAATTATTATTTACAATATTTAAGTTAACTATTTCATAATAAATCTCAAGGCATTTAACTTAATAAAACCTTCTGCATCCTTTTGATTATAGACTTCATCCTGTTCAAAAGTAACATATTCTTCCTTATAAAGGCTTTTTGTAGATTTTCGACCTAGAATAATAATATTACCCTTATATAGGTGCAACCTCACAAGGCCTTCAACATTTTCTTGTGATTTGTCGATTAAGGCTTGTAACATTTCTCTTTCTGGCGCAAACCACATGCCATTATAGATTAATTTAGCATATTTTGGCATAATTTCATCTTTTAAATGCGCCGCTTCACGATCTAAGGTGATGGATTCAATTGCTCTGTGCGCGTCAAGTAAGATTGTGCCACCTGGTGTTTCATAGACACCACGAGATTTCATGCCAATGAAGCGATTTTCAACAATATCAATTCTGCCAATAGCATTTTCATAACCATATTCGTTTAATTTGGCTAATAAATTAGCTGGTGATAATTTTTTTCCATTAATAGCAATTGGGTCACCTTTTTTGAATTCAATCTCAATAGTTTCTCCATCTTTTTTGCCGTCTCTCGGATGTTTCGTTCTCTGGAAAACATATTCTGGAGCTTCGCTCCAAGGATCTTCAAGAACTTTTCCTTCGGACGAGGTGTGAAGTAGGTTGGCGTCAACAGAGTAGGGAGCTTCACCTCTTTTATCTTTGGCAATTTCAATATCATGTTTTTCAGCATAAGAGATAAGTTTTTCGCGAGAATTAAGGTTCCACTCTCTCCATGGGGCAATAACTTGAATATTGGGGTTGCAGGCATAGTAACCCATTTCAAAGCGAATTTGATCATTGCCTTTGCCGGTTGCTCCATGAGCTACGGCATCAGCCCCAACTTTTTTAGCAATTTCAATTTGTTTTTTGGCAATTAATGGCCTAGCAATTGAGGTACCAAGAAGGTATTTACCCTCGTAAATGGCATTAGCACGAAACATTGCAAAGACATAGTCTCTAACAAACTCCTCCTTTAAATCTTCAATAAAAATATCTTTTACGCCAAATTTTTCTGCCTTTTTTCTTGCTGACTCCAATTCCTCACCCTGACCAAGATCGGCAGTAAAAGTAACAACTTCACAATTGTAAGTTTCTTTTAACCAAGCTAAAATCACCGAAGTATCAAGGCCTCCAGAATAGGCTAAAACTACCTTTTTTATTTTCTTTGACATATTTTTATTTATCTTGAAATAATTTAATTTTGTTAATATTATGATCTTCAACTCAAATTCGTCAATAGAATTTTAGGCTTCGTTAAATTACAAATTAATTTCCTTTAAAATGCAAATAAAAGAATTAGCAACAGATACTGAAATTAAGGATAGTTTTAAAATCATGTCTCAAATTTATCAAGATTTGGACGAAAAAAATTATATTGTAAATGTTTTAAATGCTATTATTAATGGCTATAAAATGACAGCAGTTTATAAGGAGGAAAAAATTGTCGCTGTAATTGGTATCGTAGTTTGTGATAATATAAAATATGGTAAGATTATTAGGATTGAGGATTTTATGATTTGTCGTTCAAATCGTGGTATTGGCGCTGCTAAGATGCTTTTAAAGTGGGTTGATTGGCAAGCTCTAGAATTTAATACTGATATTATTATGTCAAACCTAGCTTCCCAAAGAAAAGAATCTCATAAAATCTTTCTAAGGGAGGGTTTTCTTATTGATGGGATAAATTTTTTAAAAGGGTAGGTATGCCAATTATCAAATTTAACTGCAATAATATCCTTTTTATTTCTTCTTTAAAAATAAATAAAAATTAAAATGACAATGAATAACTTAACTAAAGAAATGACAGATAATAATTTTCGTATAGAAACAGACTCATTCGGTGATATTAAAGTGCCAGCAAGCGCTTATTATGGTGCGCAGACACAGCGATCAATCCAAAATTTTGCTATTTGCATTGACAATAAGGGTCATAAAATGCCAAAAGAAATGATTAAAGCTATGCTTTATGTTAAGAAGTCAGCAGCCTTAACTAGTAAACAAATAATGCTTGCCAATCCGGATGCTAAGGAGTATAACAAATTTTCTGAAAAAGTAGCTAACTTGATTGACCAGGCTATTGATAAAATTTTTACTGATTTTGATTATTTTTATGATAATCATTTTCCTTTGGTTGTTTGGCAAACTGGCTCTGGTACACAAACTAATATGAATTGTAACGAGGTTATTGCTTCGGTTGCTAATGAAATTGCAACGGGACAGAGGGGTGGAAAAGACCCTGTTCACCCCAATGATCATTGCAACTTAGGGCAATCTTCTAACGACACTTTTCCAACAGCTATGCATGTAGCAACGACTTTAACAATTTGCGAAAATCTTTTTCCGGCTTTATTTAGTTTTTACGAAGCTTTGCAAAGTAAAGAGGAGGAATTTAAAGACATCATTAAAATTGGTCGTACTCATACACAGGATGCGACTCCGGTTACTTTAGGACAGGAATTTTCTGGTTATAAATATCAAATTTTTAACAATATTTTAAGGCTTAATGATGCAATTGATGGTGTATTATTTTTAGCCCAAGGTGGTACTGCCGTCGGTACCGGAATTAATTCTCACAAGGATTTTTCGGGAAAGTTTGCTGACAATATATCAAAAATTACCGATATTAAGGGTGAGATTGCTAAAATAATTAAAAAAGCTACTTCTTATGATGATTGGACTGGGGTAAAAGAGCAGTTTGTTAATAGAAAAAATAAATTTATTTCTAGTCATAATAAGTTTGAATCTCTTGCAACTTGTGATGCTTTGGTTAGCTTGTCGGGCTGTTTAAATGTTATCGCAACTTCAGTCATGAAGATAGCTAATGATATTAGATTTTTAGCTTCTGGTCCCAGGTCTGGACTTGGAGAAATCTGCCTTCCTGAGAATGAGCCAGGTTCTTCAATTATGCCAGGGAAGGTTAATCCAACACAATGTGAGGCTTTAACTATGATCTCATGTCAAATTATTGGCAATCATACAGCCATAACAATTGGTGGTACTAATGGTCATTTTGAGTTAAATGTTTTTAGACCAATGATAATACACAATGTTATTAATTCGGTTAATTTAATTTCTGATGGCTTAAATAGCTTTACTGATAAATGTTTAAATGGCATTAAGCCAAATCGTGACAGGATTAATGAATTATTAAATAATTCTTTGATGTTAGTTACCGCTTTAAATCCTTATATTGGCTATGATAATGCGGCAAAAATTGCTAAAAAAGCTCATAAGGATGGCAGTACCTTAAAAAAAGCTGCTCTAGAGCTAGAATTATTGACCGAAGAGCAGTTTGATGAGTGGGTTGATCCAAAAAAAATGGTATAAATTTTATCTTTTAAGTCTGATTAGAACTTCTTTAGCTAAGTTTCTATTTTATCTTGACTTTAAAATAACTTGAATTTTAAATTACTCACAAGCAGAATTTCTTGCAATTGATGTTAATATTGTTAGTTCAATTACTATGAAAATGAACAGTCAGACTGTCAAGAGTATTAATCGCCAAGATATTGTTGTCGATAATACAACTTTAAAAAATCTCAATGTTATCGTTGCTGATGATCAGGCTATGAATTTAATGCTTATTGCCAAAAAAACTTCCAATGCAGGTGCTAATGTATTTCAATGTAGTGATGGCGAGGATATAATAAAATTATTTCAGTGGACCCGCCCAAATATCATTTAATTATTACCGATATTAATATGGGTAAGGTTGGTGCTGTTGATGATGCAAAAGAAGTTGGAAAAATTGAGTCTGACTACAATGATAAAAATGATGCTAGTTGTAAAGTCCCAATCATAGCTTTATCTGGAGATGGTGATAAGAAATTTGTCATGGGTTTGTTAAGCAACGGTATTGATGATCGTATGTTAAAAGGTAGTAATCCTAAAGATTTAATTAGATTGTCAAAATTCTGGGTAGATTACAGATTCAGTGCAGATATTCTGTTGCAAAGTGGTAAGAATAAGGGTAATAGCGACAATAATGATGTATTGGAGGCGGATTTCACCTCTTTATTTTCTAATAAATCTGAAGCTACAGCGATTGTTGATGTTTTTGAGAATGATGGTAAAAGTATTGTTGAAGAAATAAAAAATAACAAATTAAAGGTCAGTGATTTACAAAAATCTATTCATAAATTAAGGGGCTCTTCTGGGACAATTAGAAGTGCCAAATTATTTAAATATTTGTCAGAAATTAATGATTTAGCCAGAAATAACAAATTACCAGATGATAATAATTTTGACAAAAAGATCGAAGAATTATTCAAAAAAGAGGTGGAGTTCCTGAGGTTAGAAATAGAAAAGAAGTTTTAAAATATTTTTTTCCTAAAAAAACAAAACTAACCTCAGTATTTTAGGGTTTTTTTAGAGAAATTTTGTGCTAAAAAAATAAAGGTAACACATAAATTATAATTATTATTATGAAGGTCAGAGATATTAGATATTTTAGAATTTCTATCATATTAAATAATTTTTAATTTGATTTTGTTATTTCGTCAAATCTTTTAATTATAGTTAAAAACTCTTCCAAATTTTCTAATTTTAGCATGCAGGGTCCGTCAGATGGTGCGTTATCTGGATCTTGGTGGGTTTCAACAAAGAGTCCTGCAACTCCAACTGCTACAGCTGCCCTTGCCAAATGCTCAACAAATTCTCTTTGTCCGCCAGAAGCTCCTCCTAATCCACCAGGCTGTTGCACTGAGTGAGTAGCATCAAAAATAACAGGATATCCAGTTTTTGCCATAATTGGTAAGGCTCTCATGTCGGAAATTAGGGTATTATAGCCAAAGCTAGCACCCCTCTCAGTTAGTAAGATTTTTTCACTACCAGAATCTTCTAATTTTTTGACTACATTATTCATGTCCCAAGGCGCCAGAAACTGCCCCTTTTTAACATTAATGACTTTATTGGTTTTGGCTGCTGCAATCAAGAGGTCGGTTTGACGACATAAAAATGCCGGAATTTGTAAAATATCAACTGAATCTTTAACTAAGTCACATTGTGCTTCATTGTGAACGTCGGTTAAAATTGGGCAATTAAAAGTTTTTTTAACTTCTTCAAAAATTGGCAGAGTGTTCTCAAGTCCCAACCCTCTTTTACCAGACATTGAGCTGCGATTTGCTTTGTCAAAAGAAGATTTGTAGATAAAATTAATATTTAATTTATCAGTAATTTTTTTAATTTTTTCAGCCATCATCATCGAATGATCTCGGCTTTCAGTTTGGCAGGGTCCCGCAATTAAGGTAAAGGGTAGATCGTTACCAATTTCTAAATTATCTAGTTTAATTTTTTTCATCTGATTTTCTGATTTATTTATAAAGTATTTCAATAAAATTAAGTAATTAATTATCAATTATAATATTTAAACTCCATAATTTTCTGTCTACCCTTCGTCTTTTAGGATAAAAATTTTTAATAAAATATAATAGTATATTCTTCCTAAATGATATAAGTTTAAGTATCACTTGTCTAATTAATTTTTTAAAATTATTATTTATAATTGTACTTTAAAGAAAACTCTTGAATTTAGTAATATAGAATTTATACCTTTTATTGATACAATTTAAAAACTCTTATTATGCCAATTCTTATTGATAGTGGGGGTCGTGTTATTTTGTAACTTACCTTATTCGGGTCGAAATATTTTATTCATTAATTAAAATTGTAAAAATTGAAGGGTTGCTGTAGTTGTAATTAAGGTAAAAATATAAAATTATAAATATTACTCTGCCAATTTTAGTCTTCAAAGATAATCTTTACTACTAGTTGCAGTTTATAATTTATGATTAAAGTTTAATATATCAAGATTTTCTAAGTTTAAATATTAGATATATTGATATCGTATAATTTAAAAATAACATAAAAGTTAGTATTGAGAATTATGTATGTTATTGTGGAAAGAGTTTTTGTAAGAACCTTTCAGTCAGGATTAGTAGTAAAACTAAGTATGGGGTCAATTTTAATTTGTTATTGTTTTATTTAATTAGAAGTCGGGGTGATTAATATATATACATTTGTTGTAAGAATCTGCGCTTTGTTGAGTATCTTCCTACTAAATGCTTGCATTGTTTCTGAGAACCCTGGTTCATATATAAACCCAAGATATCCATCTGCCATACCGTATGCTCAGCCTTACCGACAGCAGCCATCTTATCCTACTCCCACTCCGACTCCCGCTCCAGTTGTCACTCCTGGATCAAGATATTATTCTAACCCTTACGAATTTCCTCAGCCTAATTATTATCAATATTATGATACTGATAGGTACTATAAACCACCAAATTCTTATAATAGTAGGGGTACAGCAGATTCTAGATAGAAACAAGTCTTTTAGATCAATTTAAATAGTTTTATAATGTTGAAATGATATTATCAGTTGGACTGGTATGATCTGCA
>JBLHPX010000036.1:0-7583 GCA_047624545.1 Ulvibacter sp. | reverse complement strand
GGGGTGAGTTGATAAAAAGGGTAAAAGATTTAGGTTCGGCCGCGGTTTTTGTTAGTTTTGTATTTCATGTTTTTTGTTGGGATTTGATGGCTTTTGAGGTATACAATTAAAGATGCCCCACAAGGAATTGGTTTCAGAAGTGATTAATTAACCAATCAAGACGCCAGCAAAAATATTTTCCCTAAGGGCAATATTAATTAACTTAGGTTCGGGCAACTCTTTGTCGCGCTCTTTTCTTTTTTGAACGAATTCTAATCTATTTTTAATTTTAGCAAAAATATTATTATTTTTTTGCTCTAAAATAGCTGACAAAAACCTTTCCTCTTTTTCTTTTTTTGGGTAATCATGAGCGGTTAGGATTTTATATTCATCTGGATAAGAGAAGATTTTCTGAATAGAGTCAAACAACTCTTCAGAACTGCCTCCAGGAAAGTCTGCCCTACCAACCCCAAAATTTGGCATAAACAATAAGTCGCCAACAAAAATATAATCATCAATTACGAAGGAAGAGCAGGAAGGGGTGTGACCTGGGGTGTGTAAAAATTTTGCAGACAGATTGCCGATAAAAAACTTCTCTTCATCAAGGAATAAGTGGTCAAAGTTAGAAATATCTGCTTTTAGATTAAATCTTTTGGCCCAAAGGTCTGCAACCTCTTTGATTTTATTGCTGATAGCTATTTTACCACCTAGTTTTTTTTTCAAATAGCGTGCCGCACTAATATGATCAGCGTGGATATGAGTTTCCAAAACCCACTCAAGAGAAAAGTTGTTGTCTTCAATAAATTTTACGATTTTATCTGCCGAATTAGAAGAAAATTTGCCAGTATTTTGGTTAAAGTCCAAAACTGAATCTAAGATAGCACATTTTTTAGTATTTATATCCCAAACTATGTAACTAAATGTAAAAGTTTTCGGATCAAAGAATGCTTTAAAGTTCATTGGAAGTTAATTTAGAATAGCATTGAGATTGGGTTTTCAATAATTTTTTTGAATGCGCCCAAGAACTCAGCACCAATTGATCCGTCAACGGACCTATGATCAGAGGATAAGGTAACATTCATAATTGTTGCTTTGGTTAGTTCTCCGCCCTTAATAATTGGTTTTTCAATACCAGCTCCAATTGCTAAAATACAGCTTTGTGGCGGATTAACAATTGCTTGAAAACTATTAATGCCATACATACCAAGGTTAGAAATACTAAAGCCACCGCCCTGAAACTCCTCTGGTTGTAATTTTCCGTCTCTGGCTTTTTTAATTAATTTTTTAGCTTCGGCAGAAATATCAATTAAAGATTTTTGATCAGCATTTTTAATAATTGGGGTAATTAAGCCGCCATCAATTGCTACGGCAACTGAAACATCAATATTGTTATATAGTAAAATTGCATCATCACTCCATGAAGAATTTGCCTCAGGCACCGCCTTTAAAGCAAGTGCGGTTGCCTTGATAACGATATCGTTAACTGATAATTTATAGTTTGGCTTACCGTTGTCGTCAATAATTGCTAGATCATTAATTGATTTTCTTATTTCAATTAATTTATCAATATTTAGGTCTAAAGAGAGGTAAAAATGCGGAACATTTTGTTTAGATTCCAACAAGCGATTAGCAATAACTTTTCTAATATTACTGTTCTTAACGGCGTGATATTCTTCGGGGTGACGCTGAATTATTCCAGATTTTTGCCCCCCTCCCGCAGACAAGACGTCATTCTTGATAATTCTACCATGTGGGCCTGAGCCAACTAAGTTCCGTAAGGAAACATTATTTTCTGCCGCGACCCTCTTGGCAAGTGGGCTGGCACAGATGCGGTCATTCGACACGGACCTAGTGACGGTTAGTTCTTCCGTTGTCAAAGGAGTCGCAACCTTCTTCTCTTCCTTTTTGGTTTTTATTTTCTCCTTTGTTGAGTTGTTTGCAGATTCTGGAGCGCTAATTTCGTAAGAATCCAATACCGACTTATCTTCCCCCTCCTCAAGCATGAGTGCTATTGGAGCATTAATTGCAACATTCTCTGTGCCAGAAGCGACAAGAATTTTTCCTAAAATACCCTCCTCGACAGCCTCAACCTCCATCGTGGCCTTATCCGTTTCAATCTCGGCAATTACGTCTCCCGGCTCAATAATATCACCTTCATTCTTTAGCCATTTGGCAAGATTTCCTTCTTTCATGGTTGGAGACAGGGCGGGCATCAAAATTTCAATAGTCATAATATATTTGGTTGTCGTGAATTAAGTTTTGCATAAAATCTTCAATTATTTTTTTACCCTTCCATAGGCTGATGTAGGTACGAACTGAAGTGTTTTAAAAAAAGCAAAACATAGTTTAAGTTATTAGCGAAGGTTAAATCTGATTATAATTATAGTTTTAGAAAATCAAAGGAAAATTATTAAAGATACAAATTACTATCAATCATTTCTATTTCAACCTCGGAGCTGTTTTTTAGACAGTATATTGCAAATATATTATCACCCTTTCTGATAATTGGAATTGTATAGAAAACTTTTTTTAACGGAATTTTTAAATTTTTATATTTTAAATTTTTTTTACCCTTCAGCAATATATTAAGTTCTTTTGCATCAAGAGCTGTGATTTTTAAATTTTTTAAATTTAAATTTTTATTAATATTAACTTGAAATCTATTGTCCCAAATAAAAGAATGCTCCGTAATCTTTTGCAAGTCTATCTTTGATTTTTCTCGATAAATAATAAAACTCTCTTCGTCAAAGTTTTCAATAATAGCGCCATTAAAATTTTTTGCTTTATGGTCTTGGTCAAAAAGCAGCCAACCATAAAGAGCCTCTATTTTTTTTAAACGAGATTTATAGAACTTGCCGTTAAAATAATTAATAATGAGATTGAGGTAGCGAAAAGATAGCTCCTTATTCAGATTTTTAAAATTCTTTTTTTTAAGCACAAAATATCCCAAATCATTAAACTTGTAAATCTCTCTGGATTTTTCTTTTACGAGGTTTTCAATGATCTTTCTGTTTTCTAAAATATTTTTACTGGCCCTAGAAATTCTTTGGTTAATAACTTCCTTATCTTCAAAGCTATTTAAAAAAGTGCGAATTTTATTTCTAAGAAATTTTTGATCTTGATTACTAGGATCTTCGATGTGGGTAATGTTATTTATTTGAAGATATTTTTGTAATTGGTCTTTTGTAAAATCTAACAATGGGCGAATAAAGTTAGTATTTTTAAATGTGATAAACTCTTCTATTGACGATAAGCCGTCGATACCGCTGCCACGAAAAAGTCGAATTAAAAAATTTTCAGCAACATCTTGTTGATGGTGGGCTATTAGAATATTTTTTATACCCTGCTCTTTGGCAAAATCTAACAATAATTTATAGCGAATTTCTCGAAGACTAGACTCGATATTGCTAGTTGGGGTGACAAAGTTGTTCTCTAATATTTGGTGCTGAACTTTGTGTTTTTGACAAATCTTGGTAACAAATTTTGCCTCCATCGCAGAATATTCTCTTGTTTTGTGATCAACCGTTATGGCGATAAGGTCAATATTATTTTTTTGGCAAAATTGATTAGATAAGGATAATAAAGCCATGGAATCAATCCCACCAGAAACGGCAATAATAATTTTTTTGGGCAAATTTGTTCCTAAAATCTCTTTTAGTTTTTGATTAAATCCGTCCTCAAAGTCATAAGGCATATAGTTAAGATTGATAATTGGTATTAATAATTGGTATTATCCAATTTTTGGCTCTCTAATATATAGAGGTTCATCTGGAATTTTATTACTATTTTTACAATATTCTAAAGCAATCTTAATTATATTTTCTGACTTTATCACATCATCCTTGTTGCAAGTGTTAATTGTTTTGTTTTTTAATTGGCATTTTATCAGTTCCTTAGCGCTGCCAACAAGTAAAAACTCATCTTGAGGTAAATATTTTTCTATCTCCTCAAGTTTTACCATCAAAACTTCTGAAGCTTCCGCTAATTTGCCACCATTTAGATTAAAAATTTGAAAAAACACGTCACCAAGGCGTGCATCAATTGCGGTTACAATTGTTGTGTAACTGGAGCTTAAATAATCAGCAGCAATAGCTAAGTTACTACTAACAGCTAAGATAGGAGTTTTGCAGCACACATTAATCATTTTCGCAGCAATATATCCAATTCTGGCTGAAGTAAATGAGGCGGGACCATTAGTAAAGGCAACAAGACCCAAATCTTGATAATCTAAATTAGCCTCTTCTAGTGATTTTTGTAATAAAGTTGTTAAAAATTCTGACTGGTTAGAATTGCTTATTTGACTTATTTGAGATAAAATAATATCCCCATCTGATACAGAAATAGAGATATTGTTACTAGTTACGTCAAAAGATAGAATATTCACCTAAAGCAATTACAAAGTTTAAAAGTTAGTTATTTTCCAAACAATTTAGATAAAAAAGAGGTTTTCACTTCTATCTTCTTTTTGTTGTTATTACTGTTGGGACGCCCCTTTTCACCCCTAGGTTTCGACTTTTGAGGAATGGAGTTATTGTAATATTTTTTAGCAATATCCATTTGATTCACCTTACCAATTTTTTCAGAATCCAACAAAAGAAGCTTCTTTTCTTCGTCTAATAGACTCTTTCTCTTTCTAATTTGGTAAGAATTGTCATTCATATCATTATCACTATGCATTAAAATATGAATATGATAATTTTTTTCAATCTTATATAACTCTCTTCTTTTGTAGTTCATCATGTAAGAGATGACGTTATTTGGGGCTTTGACATAGATTACTCCGGTCTGTTTGTCACTAGTTGCATATCTAATTGAGCGAAGAATGTTAAGTGATAGCACTTCTTCAGACTTAACATATCCAGAGCCAGCACATTTATTACAATCCTTAGTGATGGTTTCAAAAAAACTGTTGCTTGATCTTTGACGAGATAGTTCGAGTAGGCCAAAGATGCTAATTTTTCCAATCTGCACCCTGGCGCGATCGTTTCTTAGTTCATCTCTAAGAGACTTTTCAATCAAGCGGCGATTTGATTGGTTATCCATGTCAATAAAATCAATTACGATTAAGCCAGCTAAGTCTCTAAGCCTTACTTGTCTTGAAATTTCCTTAACAGCCTCAAGGTTTGTTTTATATGCGGTGTCTTCAATATTTTTGTGGCTAGTTGCCTTACCTGAGTTAATATCAATGGCAATCAAAGCCTCTGTTTGGTCAATCACAATCGACCCTCCAGAAGGTAGGTTGGCAGATCTTTCATATAGTCCATCAATCTGATCCTCAATTTTATACCTATTAAAAATCGGAGTACGCTCACTATATAATCTGACTTTCTCTGTATTGCCGCCAGCAATTTGAATTAAATTAAAGATGCTGTCATAAGTTTTTTTACCTTCAATGGTAATTTCCTTGATATCTTCATGATTAAGGTTGCAGACAATCTTTTTTACTATGTCATCCTCAGAATGAATAAGTAATGGAGATTTTGTTTTTTCACACTCTTTTAAGATGTGGTCCCACAATTTTACTAAATATTTGTAATCATCCTCTATATCTTCTGCCACCTTGCCAATACCAGCCGTTCTAATGATGATAGACTTGTCTTCATCAATATTTAGATTGCTTAAAATACTACGAAGAGCCTTTCTGTCACGAATGTTGTTAACCTTTTTAGAGATTCCGCCCTTACCAGAAATATTAGTCATTAAAACGCAATACCTACCAGCGATAGAAACGTAAGTGGTCATCGCAACACCCTTATTACCCCTTTCCTCCTTTAGGACTTGAACTAATATTTTGGCGCCAACCTCCATAACCTCTTCAATCTTATATTTTTTTTCTGATTTAGAGTCTTCATGAGATAGGTTGCGAGAAAGTTCCTCAAAATCGCTTTCTTCGTCAACCGTGTAAGAGCCGGTAGTGATAATGTGCTCTGAGTGATCTTTGCTACCATCATCACCTGAATGATTGTCAATATTACTTCTGTTAGCTGATCTACGGTCAATGATTTGATTTTTTTCTTCCTCCGGAAGATTGTAATAGCCAGGGTTGATATCTGAAAATGGTAAAAAACCACTCTTCTCATCGCCATAATCTATAAAGGCCGCCTGAAGAGAGGGCTCAATCCTAGTAATAGTTGCAGCGTAAATATTGCCTTTAATTTTTTTAACTGCTAGCGCTTCACGGTCGAAATCTTGTAAAACACCATGCTCCATAACTGCAATTCTGGTCTCATCCTTATAGGCAGCGTCGATTATTATTGATTTTGTCATTATTAAGTTCTGTTAAATTGTTCATTTTGTTAATTTTTTGCCAAAACTATATACTATAATTGTGGCAAATTTTATTGTTAATTTTTTCTTCAAGAGTTCCTTACTTAAACTTCCATTGAAATTAATTAAATATTATTTTAACTAGTTATTGGAGGAATATATAGCGCTTAAAAAATTGCTTATTTGCAATATATATGCTCTATATTACACTAATCAACTTGATGTAAAATTTTGTAATAAGCGTTGGTTTCTGAGGTCTAGCTTACATTACCTTGTGACAAAATTTATTTTAAATGTGCCTCGGTGCCGTCATCTTTAAGAATAATTAGTGACCATTGTCGCTCAATTTTTTTAAAAATCAAAACAATAATCTATGATGAAAATCAAAACAATATTAATTACAGGGGCAAATAGTGGCATCGGGGCCTCTTTGGCAACAGAATATTCTGCACCAAACGTAAAGTTATTTTTAATTGCAAGAAATAATGACCGGCTAAAAAAAATTGCCCAACAATGTCAAGAAAAAGGAGCTGATGTTGAAATTTTTACCATTGACGTCAGGGAAAAGGAGGTTGTTGCTAAATATTTTAAAAAAATTAGTCAAAACAACAATATTGATCTAGTGATTGCTAATGCCGGAATTTCTGCTGGCAAAATTTCTGACATTGAGGAGTCGCAGCAGATAGAAGAGTTAATAGATATTAATATTAAAGGTGTTTTAAATGTCATCAATCCAGCGCAAAGGGTTATGATGAGGCAAAAAAATGGTCAAATTGCTATTATGTCATCTCTTGCGTCTTTTAAGGCCGTACCTGGGTCAGAATCTTATAGCGCAAGCAAGGCTTATGTTAGAATCTTGGGAGAAGGATTAAGGCTGAAGTTGGCAAAATTTAATATAAAAATTAACATAATTTGCCCTGGATATGTTAAGACTCCACTTACTGATCTTAACGACTTTCCTATGCCATTTTTAATGAACTCGGAAAAAGCAGCAAAAATTATTAAAAAAGGTTTGGACAATAATAAAGCCAGAATCTCCTTTCCTTGGCAATTATACGCCTCAATATTACTTATAACGTCTCTACCAATTAAATTGTCGGATTATATATTTTCTAATCTACCCAAATATTCAAAAAAAGAAAAATAAAATACCCGATATCAAGGGTTTTTGCAAAGATTCAGGTAGTTACGATATGTTTATAATTTCTCAGAACGGTAAGAGTATCTTTCTTTTGCGGTCACGGTTCTTGTAGGAAGAGAAATATTACTTCTTCCGTAAATCTCGTGCTTTAAAAATAATAATTCTTCCTCATACTCTTTTTCTGGAACCGTAATCC
>JBLHPX010000035.1:0-7721 GCA_047624545.1 Ulvibacter sp. | reverse complement strand
CAATTCCCATCTTTAAAATATACAAGTTAAAACAGATTTTTTCTTTATCTTTTTATCCCTAAATCATCAACCTATTAACATAGGGAGGGTATTTTTTAATAATTTATGAATAAAAATATTTCGAAAAAAACTGCTTTAAAGATGGGAATTGGTATTATTTTTTTGTTAATTTGTTTAGTTCACTGATGAAGTTTTCATTTTCCTCTATCAAGATATTATTATAATCAATATCATTATTATTATTATTATTATTATTTTCTGATTGTAATTTCTCATTATATGTTTCTAGTATTGTTGCAGCTTCGTTATGAGTCCCGGAGCCAATTACTTTGTTAAGACGTTTTTCTTGTTTTTTATATTCTAGTTCTGCACTTTTAACGTCGGCATCGTTTCTAATATTGTAGTCACTAGTGAGACCCCTTTTTTTTGCGACCTCTTGTTTGTATTCATATATTTTTTTAGCTTCTAGCATATGATAGACACTATTTCTTAGATTCTCAGCAATGACATCTTTTTCATAATCTCCATTAAGTTTGGTAGTGTTGTATTTTATGTCTGTATCAATATTTAGATCTTTATCTGATTGATAGAAGCTTCCATCTCCATTATAGGCTTTTTTCATCAACCCTTTATTATAAGTTATGAATTCATTTACATCCTCCTTGTTTGACATGTTAAGTGAGGCCGTAGCTCTTTTTATTTCCTCCTCATATTGTGGTTTCAGTTTTATTGATGTTTGTCTTTTTTCATTTACCCTTATATCTCTAAAAGCTCTCAAGTATGTATCTTTTCCGCCTCCTGTAGCTATAGCACTTAATCCTATTGATGATTTGTATTTAGAACGATATAAGTAATTTATAGCAGCTACTGCAACGAAAGGGGTGGATATCGCCGCCGAGGCCACAAAAATCGGAGTTGACACAACAAGTCCAGCACCAAATGCAACCCTCGAGGCCACAAAAACCGGAGTTGACATAGCAACAGCACCAAATGCAACCCTTCTTCCTGTGCTGGTTTGCCTTATTGCGTGACGCTCCCTATTTACATAATCCCAAAGTTCTTTATATTTTTTGTCGAAAGATATATCGACTTTATTTGACACGTAATTTATTTTTCTTTTGATGATGCTGTTACTATGATTATGCGCTCGGTGGGCAATTATTTTCCTTTGGAGGGTTTTAAAGGAAGGGTCATTATGTAGCTTTTCTTGCAACTCATTATAACCCGCTTGAGTAGTGATGTCAAGCCCGACACCTTGGGTCCCCATTTTGTTATCGCTCATTATGCGTATAACTATTTTTTTATGCTCAATATCAAAATTCTTATATATTTCCTTGTCACTTAAATTCTCTTTTATAACTTTGTTTAGCAGATCCTCAAAATTATTATCTAGGTATTTAATTTTGAATTGCTTATCCACTTCTTTTTCCAAATCTTCTTCAGAATGTTTTTTTAGATATTCTTCACCATGATCCTTTAGGTGATCTTCTTTTATTTGATCCTTGATATTATTTCGCAATGCTAATTTAACTCCTTTTTTTGCCTCAATATTGGTTAATAATGGGTCTCTTTTTAGAAAATTTATTTCATTTAATATATCTTTTCCTGCAAAATATGTATTTAAGCTAGATGTAGTAGTTTGCATTTTACTAACAGAGGCTCCTTCTAAAGATACTCGCTTAATAATTTTAGCCCTTATCGCCGACTCTATTTTTAACTCCTTATTAATTCTTTTGTAAATGGTGGCAGCATCTAAGCCCTGAGATTGATATTTTTTTGTCAATTGGTTTATTTCATCCTTTTTACTATTATTAACCTCCGCCTCCGCCCTCTTAATTTCAGGAAATAATTTGGCGTTGTTGTAAGCTTCGTTTGAGTTCATGGATGAGTAAGCTCTACCAATACTGCTACTTGCAACATAAGAACTAGCGCCGCTTATTCTGTCACCAGATGCCCTGTCAAGACTTCTAGCAATACTGCCAGATGCCGAGCCAAGACCTCTGAAGACTCGATCATGCTCTTTGAGAAAGTTTGCAGATCCCAGTCCAATCCTTTTTGTATAGCCAGCACCGCTACGTGCCATTGATTTTGCAGATCCTATTGCACCAGGAATTGATAAGAAAGAGTTGCTATCCATCATGCTGCCAAATATGGCGGAACCCTCCTTTGATATGGCGCCTATGGCACTATTCACCCTAGAAGATTGTTGTTGATAAGAAATTAGTCCAGAAGCGATGACGCCAATTTGAGATATAACCATATCTAAGAAATATAGTAATATTATTACTTCCATAATAATAAGTAGCATTTCGAAAAAATCCTTATCACCAACAAATTTTCCAGTCCCATCCCCAACCTCTATTCCTTTAGTTGGATTTGTAACATAAATTGTAAAAAATGATAATATTGATCTTAAGACTATCTCTTCTTTTTTATCATTTACTGCTTCACTGTCTATTTCGCGGTCCGTTTTACCATCGTGACTATTGCTCCATGTAAATAAATCAAATAAAGTATAGGGACAGCTTTCAAAATATAACAAAGATTCCGGACTTGCTGGGCCATATAATCCAATTTTATCATTGATAATCGACAGAAAGGCATATAGCACTAAAAAAACCATTACAATCTCTATGGCTCTTGATCCAAGAGTCACCAGCCACCTAGCAAAGAAGGTAGATGTAATTTTGTTTACTGTTAAAATAAATGCTAAGGGACCCAAGGATAATAATAATATTGAACTAGAAAATGCAGTTAGATAAAAAATAACAATTTTTACCATGATATATATAAAATAAATCATGACAATATATGTGCCAGCAATAATAATAATGGCAGCAATGTTAAAGGGAGAAAAAAGAAGTGACCATAATTTAATAAATACATTTTCCGATGAAAAAAATATTTTGATCATTTCGTCAGGAAATGCAAATTTTGACGCATTGCCACTGCCAGAAGATTGCTGTTCTAATGTTAGTATGTCGCTACTAACATGGAAAAGGTCCAAATTTAATGTGAAGCTGGACATGGTATCTATACTACCTATAAAGAATCCTACCACTATACTATTGTACCAGGACCAACTATCTGGAGAGGTAAAGAATATTATTAGAGAAACTTTTAGTATTCTGGAAAAAAATTCCTTACGAGATATTTCCATTGTACCACTTAATATGCCAAAACCCATAAATAGAACATACAATGTCAATGTCAATCTAACAATAGCTTTGAAAATGGGATTGCTAACAATTTTATTATATGATTTTTCTAAGGCTCCATCATTGTAAAATAATCCTTCAATAGTATTGACTATATTTGTCAATATACCGTTATATTCTTCATCTAAAACACCTTCTATAAAATAAATATTGTAACGATCAGTGTTATCTTTGTAGTAACCATCGTTAAATCTAACTTTTATCTCCTCTCCTGCTTTATGGTCTGGATATAGTTGATTATTTGGACTAGAATATCTATATTTTTCTACATCTTTAAAATAAAATTCTGAATATAGATGGTAAGTTTTTGTTGGCATAGTCGCCCCATTATAACCAAATAATCCAATGTAAGCGTTATATCCAGCATCATTATAGCAAGTGTCTTGTAAATCTTTATTTTTTATCGTCCTATCTTTATTTCTATAACCTAGATTAATGTATTCTAACTTCAGGTCATTGTAGGCTATATTTTCTTTTACAGGGTCGTACTTATCATCATCGTCTAGATCAATAAAAAATTTATCAGTACAGCTCCAATTACTATCTGCTGAAACATTGTCAAGTATTGCATCTTTACAAACTGTCTCTTTAATAGGGTTACCATATTGATCCTTATCGTCATATTGGGGACAATATTTGTTATTATTAATTGCTGTTGGTTCTTCTCTGATGTTGATGTGGTTTAGGTCTGGGTTATTATTGAGGTTTTCCTCCTTTATACCGCCAACAGTCCTAATCTTTGTGCAAAGGCAGTTATCTGTAGAGCCATTATATGTTCTTGGATTGCCATTATTTGAAGTGTCACCTCTTAATTTAAATTTATTTTCTGTGTTTTCTTTTGGTTTTGCGCATATTCTGCACCTATCCTGACCGTCTCCATACCTCTTATTGATATATGTAGTACCTTTAATATCAATAACAAAGGCGTTACCATCTGCTTTATATCCAGTAGTTCTCCAATCAGATTGTTGTCCACCAGATTGACGAGGAACATAGTCATCACCTGTGACCCTATAACCCCTAGAATCTACTACAAAAGACTCAATAACGCCATTGTCTCTTATGCACCCTCTACCATAATCATCGGCAGAAAGAATCATTATGACGACCAATATTAATAATACGAATATAAGAAGGAAGCATGAACCCGCCTTCATAAAACCCAATATTATTGAACCTGTTTCTTTTATAGATCGCAAATTTTCTGAAGTTGTTTATGTGGCACCATTTGAACTTGAAAGAGTGACAATTTGATTAAAAGTTACTTTAAGCTAAAAGTTGGTACAATTTATGATGGTACCTGCGGCCGGACTTGAACCGGCACGAGCTAGGCTCCACGGATTTTAAGTCCGTTATGTCTACCAATTCCATCACGCAGGCATTTTGTAAAACATTTAATAGTCACTAATCTTTTTTATATTGCAAGTTTTAATTATTTTGGTTGACAATTCTATTGTGGCAATTCTTGACCCAAGGTGTATTATGTGTAGTTAGGAAATAGTCAAAAATAACCCCCATTTCATCTTCATTTGTTTCCTTTTATTTTAATACATCTATATTACTTAATATAACTTGGTTTTCTAAAAACAAATGGTCAGGAAGTAGCAGTTTCGTTTGTAGATTTTGTAAGATTCTTGGAAGAACATGATAACACAATCAAAGACCAAGAGGCGACCAAGGTAGTAGTCAGTAATAACTTAAACATTTTCTCTATCTCTTTGGGAGGTAAAAATTGCATAACTTTATTGGTCAATAAGTCTATGTTAAGAATTATTTCCTTCGCCCCATTACTTCCGAAGCGATCTTCTGACTCTTCCTTAATTTAGCTCTTGATACAGATCTCGAAATAATGTTGTGGCCTGTTCTGTCTTTCTGTCTGTATTAGTAGTATCTGGAGCTGCGCCTATTTTGAGACCTTTAAGATTATTAGAAGCTCAACTTCTTGGTAATGTTGAGTTAGTTGCATTAATGGCCCTTTCTAGCTCGCTAAACCTTTCTGCAACGACTCTTTACATTAAGTATATCAAGAATTTACTATTGATTACAAGTGTGTTTTTAAGGTTATTATTGGGTCAGTGGAGTTGTAAAAGATCTTGCTATTAAATCTAAAAATATGAAGATTGTAAAGGATTGGAAATTGATTTAAATAAATTTGTAATGTATCATAATTTTAATAGAAGGTAGAGCTCTTTTTCGACGCTTTAGAAAAATGGTATAAATTAAGTCCAGACGAACTTAAGAGTGTGACTTATGATAAAATAGAGAGTTGTAATCTAGAAATAGGAACGGCGTTGTGAAACTCGACACTTAAAGTGGAGTTTATTTTTAAATAACAATTATGTACATGTATGATTTATAGCGACTTTTTTACTAAAATATTAAAAAATGCCAGACAAGACAATACATATCGTCATTTTACCAATATTTCACGTATTTGTGGTAAATTTCCAAAAGCAATTAACAACCAAAATGGTCAAGAGGTAACTGTATGGTGCTCAAATGACTATTTATCTCTCGGTCAAAATGTTTACACTATTGATAAGGCAATATTATCTCTAAAGAAATTTGGCATAGGATCTGGTGGTACTCGAAATATATCAGGTACTTCAGGAGAAATAGTTAATCTAGAAAAAAAACTAGCCAAATTACACGATAAGGATTCCTCTTTGGTCTTTACATCGGGGTATGTAGCAAATGAAGCAACAATTACTGCTATATCAAAAATAATACCAAATTTAATAATTTTTTCTGATGAAGAGAATCATGCATCTATTCTTTCTGGAATTAAAAATTCAAGATTAGAAAAGCATGTTTTTAGACATAATGATATCAATCATTTAGAAGAGTTATTAAAGCAATTTGATGTTAATCAGCCCAAATTAATTATATTTGAATCTGTGTATTCTATGAGTGGTGATTTTGGAAAAATTAATGAAATTTGCAGTCTGGCTAAAAAATATCATGCCATGACCATGTTGGATGAAGTGCATGCTGTTGCGATCTATGGCAAAAATGGCTCGGGAAGAGCTAATGAGGTGGGGGCCCATAATGAAATTGACATTATACAGGGAACGCTTGGAAAAGGTTTTGGAGTTTTTGGTGGCTACATATCTTCAGATGAAAAAACTATTGATGCAATTAGATTGACAGCTTCACCTTTTATCTTTACCACCTCGCTTCCACCCGTTATTGCCGGCTCTTCATTGGAAAATATTATGTTTTTGGAGAATAATCCAAGCGTCATTACCGACTTTCATCAAGTCGTTAAAAAAACAAAAAAGATATTAAAGGAATATAACATAGATATTACAGATAATGCGTCACACATAATACAGCTGGTGATAGGGGATCCACAAAGAACTAAGGATATTTGTCAAATCTTATTGGAAGATTACAATATTTATTTACAAAATATTGGCTATCCAACAGTTAAAAAAGGTGGTGATATGTTTAGGATTACGCCTAGTAGGTTACATAGCGAAGAAATGATCTACCATTTAGCGAGATCGTTAAAAGAAGTTTTATAATGTTTTTGTAGTTTTATCAGGGTGACAAACCTAAGAACTCCTTTTAATTCGCAATCTTTTATTTTACTCTCCTGTTCTGAGTTAAGGGTATTTGATTTTGACGGACTACCTCCCATTTTATTAAATTATTTATTTTTAAATAGAAAATAACACTATTAAGAGATCTCATTCACCTCGATTTCAATAATTTCTCCTCTTCGATATTGATGATTTTTTGCTAATTTTACTTTAATAAAATTCTCGCACCTACCAAAATCTCCATCCTCAATGATTACTTTCTGTCTTGTCCCTATCATTTTTTTAGCAAATTTTTGATGAGAAATTTCTGTAGATTTTCGTAACTTCTCAGCTCTTTCTTTACGAATTTTTAAGGGTAATTGTGGCATCTTGGCAGCTGGAGTACCCTCCTTTGCTGAAAATGGAAAAATGTGATTAAAGATCAATCCCGCCTCATCAATTAAATTTAAACTATTTTCAAACATTTCTTCTGTTTCTGTAGGAAAGCCAGCGATGATATCGGATCCAAAAGTAACATTTTTACGAAGAGAGCGAACTTTTTTACAAAAATCAATTACATCGCGTCTTTTATGCCTTCTTTTCATTCTTTTTAAAATCAAATCATCGCCAGATTGTAAAGAAATATGTAAATAGGGCATAAATCTTGGCTCATTGGCGATTAAATCATAAAAATCATCGTCAATTTCAGCTACATCGACGGAAGATAGGCGAATTCTTGGGAGTTCTGGTACCAATTTTAGCAATCTTTTAATCATGGAAAATAATGTCAAATCTGATAAAAGATCTTTGCCATAATCAGTAATGTCAACACCGGTTAACACGATTTCATTGTAGCCATTTTTTACTAAAAGACGAGTTTGTTCAACTATGTCACCAAAAGGAACTGAGCGACTATTGCCACGACCATAGGGAATTATGCAAAAAGTACAGCGATGATTACAGCCATTTTGAATTTGCA
>JBLHPX010000034.1:0-7797 GCA_047624545.1 Ulvibacter sp. | reverse complement strand
TTTATTTTTATCAGGTTTTAAGTAAAATAATATGAGTGAAAAAGAAATAACAGGTTTTATAAAGTTACAAGTTCCGGTCGGTAAGGCAAATCCTGCCCCACCTATAGGTCCAGCACTTGGTCAGAAAGGTTTAAATATAGCTGAATTTTGTAAGCAATTTAACGCTGAAAAGATTGACTTTCCAGTAGGAACTCCTGTAACTGTAACAATTACAGCATATAAGGATAGGTCATTTTCTTATAAATATAAGTTACCTCCTATGTCTTATTTGATAAAGCAGGCCATTAACTTAAAGAAAGGTTCTGGAGCTCCAGGAAAAGAAAGTGCCGGCAAAATTAGTAAGCAGCAAATTAAAGAGATTGCTGAAAAGAAAATGCCTGATACTAATGCTTATAATTTGGATGCTTGTATGAATATGGTTGCTGGGTCTGCCATTTCTATGGGCTTAGAAGTTACTGAATAATTTAAACTTGATGAAAAATAATAATTTAGAAATAAGTAATTTAGATGTAGCGATTGATAGCTTGCTAAAATTTACCTCTGAAAAGAAAAAAAAGTTTAACGAGTCCGTTGATATTGCGGTGCTTTTGGGAGTTGATTCCAAGCAATCTAGTCAAATGGTAAAGGGTTCTGTAATGCTGCCTCACGGCTCAGGAAAAAGTTACAAAATTTTAGTACTTACTTCTGACGAAGACTCTCAGAAAAAAGCTATTGAACTCGGGGCAACTTATGCTGGAGGCGATGATATGATCGAAAAAATTATCGGTGGTTTTGATAGTTTTGATATTTGCATTACTACTCCAGAATATATGCCAAAGGTTAGTAAGGCTGCAAGAAAGCTTGGTCCTAGAGGTTTAATGCCAAATGCTAAAAATGGTACCGTAACTGATAATTTAGATAAAGCTATTACGGACAGCTTAAAGGGTAAAATTAATTTTAAAAATGACAAGTCTGGTATAATTCACTGCTTAGTTGGTAAGGTTGATTTTTCAAGAGAGTCTCTTGTGGAGAATGTTAACACAATTTTAAAGTCCATTTTGGATTTAAAGCCAGAAACTTCCAAGGGAAGGTTTATTAAAAAATTATTTATAAATTCTACTATGGGTAGATCTTTTGAAGTTGATGTAAATTCTTTAAATTTAACAAGATAATGAATAGAGAGGAAAAGGTTGGGTTAGTATCATTGATAAAAAATGAGTTCCAGGATAAGAACTCATTTATTCTTATTGATTATAGAGGTGTTAATAATGCTGATTTTACAGATTTTCGTAACAATCTTCGCAGTAAGGGTTTGTTACTTAGGGTTGCTAAGAACACTTTAATAAAAATTGCAGTTAAAGATACTGATCTTGAGGTTTTAAACCCTTATCTTTCAGGACCTACTGTGATGATATATGGTGATGATATTGTTTCATTAGCAAAAATAGTTTCAAAGGCTTGCTCTGATAATGACAATTTAAAGTTTACTGCTGGGTATTATGATAAAGACCTAATTAATGATGAGGATATTGAAAAATTATCCAAGTTAAAGTCTATGGAAGAATTGAGAGCTGCTTTTGTTGGTATTCTTAATGGTGCACAATCTAAATTTATTGGAACTATTAAAGCTCCTATGACTAAAAGTTTAACTTTATTAGACGCTTACGCTAAGGATCAAGAATAACTTTTATTTTTAATATTAGTTTTACTAATATTTGGTACTATATTATCTCCGTTAACGGTAGAAATATTTATGGTGATACCATTTTAACTTATTACTTAAATTATAGTTTGAGTAATAAGTTAAAATGGTATTTGGAATTAACAATTTATTTATTTATTATTATGACTACTAATTTAGAATTAAATGAAATTTGTGACAAGTTATCTGCTTTAACTGTTATGCAAATTTCTGAACTAAGTAAAATGCTAGAAGAAAAATGGGGTGTTAGTGCCGTTGCCGCTGCTCCTGCTGCCGCTGCTCCTGCTGCCGCTGCTGCTGAAGTAAAGTCCTCTTTTGATGTTAAGCTTACTGATTTTGGTGACAAGAAAATTAATATCATCAAGGAAGTGAGGTCTATCACTGCTCTTGGTCTAAAAGAAGCTAAGGATTTAGTTGAAGCTATTCCTAGTGAATTAAAGAAGGGTATTTCTAAAGATGAAGCTGAAGAAATTAAGAAGAAGATAGAGGCTGCTGGAGGTAAGATTGAAATTGTATAAACTACATTAATAATCTAATTTTTCTTTGATATAAGATATTTATATCAAAGTATATATAATAATTTAATTTAAAGACTAGAGGTGAATCAAGTTCGTTATTTTGATAAATTATCTTCAAGAAAAAAGTTAACTGGTAATATAAAAGAGCAGGAAGTTCCTTATCTGATATCTTTACAGAAAGACTCCTACAACAACCTTCTCAGTAGTGAGTCAGATTCTGATTCTTATACTGGTATCGAGGCGGTATTCCGTTCTTTTTTTCCTATTACCGATTCTGCTGGTAGAGTAACCTTGGAATTTGTTGAATATTCATTATCTGATCCGCTATATAGCCCTAGTGAATGTATTTCTTCCAGTAGAACTTACGCATCCTCTCTAAAAGCTAAATTAAGACTAATATTGTGGGATGTTAATAGTGACGATCCTCAAAATAAGGAGATATTATCCATTAAAGAGCAGGAAGTATATTTATGTGAACTGCCATTAATGACCATTAGCGGTAGTTTTATAATCAACGGATCTGAGAGAGTTGTTGTCTCTCAAATGAAAAGGTCTCCAGGTGTATTTTTTGGAAGCGAAAGTGCTAGTAATGTTTTTGGTTCAAAAATTTATACTGCTAAAATCGTCCCAAATATTGGATCTTGGTTAGATTTTGAGATAGATAGTAAAGATATACTACATTTTAGAATCGATAAGAAGAGAAAAATGTTAGCTACTTCTCTATTGAAAGCTCTAGATTTATCTTCTAAAGACATAATAACAACATTCTATAATAAATTCAAAATTTACTTTGATGAAAAGATTGGTTGGGTCTCTGAATTTTCTCCTGAGTTATTTTTAGATAGAAAGGCTGCTTTTGATATAATAGACTCTAATTCTGGTAATATTGCGATAAAGAAGGGTCAAAAAATTAACCAAAGATTAGTAACTAAATTACAGGAATCTGGGTTTAAAAATTATATTTTATCAGATGAGTCTGTATTTGGTCATGTGATTGTGGATGATTTATTAGATTCTGATACTGGTGAAATTCTTTTAGAGTCTGGCAGTATGTTGACTGTAGAGGGTTTGGAAGCTTTACGTAATTTAAATTTTAACAATGTAGACGTAGTTCACCCTTCTAAATCAAAAATTGGTTCATATATTTACAATACCTTAGTTATTGATAAAAATAAAACTACCAAAGATGCTCTACTTGATATTTACAGGTCTATTAGACTTGGTGAGTCTCTTGCTTCCGTTGAGGTTGCGTCAAATTTTTTAAATTCATTATTTTTTAATGTTGGAAAGTATAACTTATCTGATGTTGGTAGAATGAAAATAAATCATAGATTAGGAACGGATATAGATGAAAATACTCTACACCTAACAAAGGAAGATCTTATTAAAACAATAGAGATCATCAGTCAAATTAAATATAATGATTTGCCAACCGATGATATAGACAACTTAGCTAATAGAAGAGTTAGGGCTGTTGGTGAATTGGTAGAAAATCAATTAAGAATAGGGATTTCTAAAATTGAGAAATATATTTTGGAAAAAATGCACTCCTCTGATCCTGATTCTATAATGCCCCAAACTTTAATAAATTCAAAACCTTTATCATCGTCTGTAAAAGATTTCTTTGCTATGTCTCAGTTATCTCAATTTATGGATCAGACTAATCCTCTATCTGAAGTAACTCACAAAAGAAGATTATCTTCTTTAGGTCCCGGTGGATTGGTTAGAGACAGAGCTGGATTTGAGGTTAGGGATGTTCATCCAACTCATTATGGAAGGATTTGTCCTATTGAAACTCCAGAGGGTCCAAATATTGGTCTTATTAACTCACTTGCTACATATGCAAGAATTAATAATTACGGCTTTATTGAAACTCCTTATAGAAAAGTTGTTAATAATAAATTAAGTGACGAGGTTGTATTTTTGTCGGCTATAGAAGAGATGGACAAAAATATTGCTCAATCGAACATTAAAGTTACTGATGACATGACCGTTTCTGAGGACATTGTTATTTGTAGAAGAAATAATGAATATATTACTTTAAAATCTTCAGAAATTGATTTAATTGACGTTTCAACAAGACAGTTAATTTCGATTGCTACAACATTAATCCCTTTCTTAGAAAATGATGATGCTAACAGGGCTTTAATGGGTTCTAATATGCAACGTCAAGCTTTGCCCCTTCTTAAGAGTAGTGCGCCATTGGTTGGTACTGGAACGGAAGCTATCATTGCTCAAGATTCTGGAGTTATTGTGAAAAGTGATTTTGATGGAATTGTTAAGTATGTCGATGCTAACAAAATTATTGTTGAATCTGATAGTGATGACTCAGTAGGTCAGATAAAAACTTATGACTTAATTAAATATTCAAGAACTAACCAAAATACTTGTATTAATCAGAAACCTACAGTATCTGTCGCCGATAAGGTAAAAACTGGTCAAGTGATGTCAGATGGCCATTCTATTGAGAATGGAGAGTTGGCACTTGGTAAAAATATTAGGGTAGCATTCATGTCTTGGAATGGCTATAATTTTGAAGATTCAATAATTGTTTCTGAAAGGTTGTTACAGGATGATACCTTTACTTCTGTTCATATTGAGGAGTTAGAGATAGTTGCGAGGGATACACGACTTGGTCCTGAGGATATAACAAGAGATATACCAAATATTAGTGAAGAATATTTAAGTAAGCTTGACGAAGAGGGTGTTATACATATAGGTGCAAAAATCAAGGCTGGAGATTTAATTGTTGGAAAAACAACTCCAAAAAGCGAATCTCCAATGACTCCGGAGGAAAAATTATTAAAAGTTATATTTGGAGAAAAATCATCTGACGTAAAAGATTCTTCTCTTTATGCTCCTATTGGTATGGATGGCGTTGTCGTTGATGTTAAAGTTTTGTCTAGGAAAGGTTTGGATAAGGATGAAAGGTCTCTATACATAGAGAGTCAAGCTACGCAAAAAGCTACTAGAGATAGAGATTCTAATTTATCTTTTTTGAAGGATTCTGTAAGTAATAAGCTTAAATCAGCTTTATTTGGACAAGCTCTTGTTAATAATGTTGGAAAGAAGAAGAAAGGCTTAAAATTAGATTATAAAATATTACAAGATTTTTCTTTAGAAGAACTATCAAAAGTCTCTGTTGATAATGCTGAAGCTATGGAGAAGGTTTCTGCTATTATTAAATCCTATAAAGACCAATCTTTAAGTTTTGAAAAAAAATATGAAGATAATATTACTCGTATTAAGTCTGGTGATGATTTAAAGCAGGGTGTATTAAAAATTGTTAAGGTATATGTAGCATCTAAGTCTGTTTTACAGGCTGGTGATAAAATGTCTGGAAGACATGGTAATAAAGGTGTGGTGTCTAAGATAGTTCCTGTAGAAGATATGCCTTATGATGAAAATGGAGAATCTGTTGATATTATTTTAAATCCTCTTGGAGTTCCTTCTCGTATGAATATAGGTCAGATTCTTGAATCTCACCTAGGTCTTGCTTCAGTTTCTTTGGGAAGAAAAATTGCTGATACATTGGATTTGTATCATAAAAACAGTGCTTCTATTACAGATTTAAAGTCACAATTAGGAAAAATATATAGCTCTAGTGAAGAGCTCTCATTGATCAGTCTGATGAATGATGATGAGATACTAGCATTTGCTTCAAAACTTAGGAATGGAGTCCCATTTGCTACGGGCTCATTTGACGGAATGAATGAGGGAGTAGTAAATGACTTACTAACATTATCTGGTAATAATGAGGATGGCCAAGTTACTTTGATTGACGGAATAAGTGGTGAAAAATTTGATAGAAAGGTGACGGTTGGCTATATGTATATCTTGAAGTTACATCATCTGGTGGATAGTAAAATTCATGCTCGTTCCATAGGGCCATATAGTTTAATTACTCAGCAGCCTCTTGGGGGTAAGTCTCATTTTGGTGGTCAAAGATTTGGTGAAATGGAATGTTGGGCTCTACAGGCTTACGGCGTTGCTTACACATTACAAGAAATGTTAACAGTGAAGTCTGATGATGTTGTTGGTAGAATTAAAATTTACGAATCTATAATACATGATAATCAGAATTTTACTTGTGGCATACCTGAGTCATTTAACGTAATGATTAAAGAAGTTCGCTCACTTGGTTTAAATATTGAGCTTGTTGATTAGTTTGTGTTGTTCAGTTAATATTAAATAAATATATAATTTTTATATGTCATCTCTTGAAGGTATATCGTCAGACGGTTTATTAAGATTATCAAACCAAAAGACTGATAATTTAAATTTTAATGCCATAAAAATATCTATTGCCGATCCTGATAAGATAAGGTCTTGGTCTTATGGTGAAGTCAAGAAGCCAGAAACTGTGACTTATAGAACCTTTAAGCCGGAAAGAGAAGGTTTGTTCTGTGCTAGAATATTTGGACCTATTAAGGATTATGAATGTTTGTGTGGTAAGTATAAGAGGGTAAAATATAAGGGTATTGTCTGCGAGAAATGTGGTGTTGAGGTTACTTCTTCAAAAGTTAGGAGAGAAAGGATGGGTCATATCGAGCTTGCAAGTCCAGTAGCTCATATTTGGTTTTTAAAATCTTTACCATCAAGAATTAGCACTTTACTTGGACAAAGTTTAAAAAACATAGAAAAAGTAATATATTTTGAAAGTTATGTAGTTATTGACCCACTCATGTCTCCTTTATCTGAAGGTCAAATACTTACTGATAAGGAATATGAAGAGTTTCAAGACGAGTATGGTTACGGTAGTTTTGAAGCTGATATGGGTGCCGAAGCTATTCAAAAATTATTAAAAAGACTTGATTTAGTAAAAATTCAATCAGAATTAAGAGAGGAGTTAGATACTATCACTTCAGAATTAAAGAGAGAGAAGGTTGTAAAGAGACTGAAGTTAGTTAATAATTTTGTAGAGTCTGATAATGAGCCAAATTGGATGGTAATGACCGTTCTTCCAGTCATTCCTCCTGATATTAGGCCTTTGGTTATGCTTGATGGTGGCAGGTTTGCAGCCTCCGATCTTAACGAATTATATCGTAGAGTTATTAATAGAAATAATCGTTTAAAAAGATTATTAGATCTTGGAGCTCCTGATATTATTATTAAAAATGAAAAGAGGATGTTGCAAGAGTCTGTTGACGCCCTTTTAGATAATGGTAGAAGCGGAACTGTTGTAAAAAATGCAAGCAAAAGGCCTTTTAAATCCCTAAGTGATATGCTTAAAGGTAAGCAGGGTAGGTTTAGACAAAATTTATTAGGTAAAAGGGTTGATTATTCCGGTAGGAGTGTAATTGTAGTTGGCCCAGAGTTAAAGCTGCATCAGTGTGGTTTACCAAAAAAAATGGCTCTAGAGTTATTTAAGCCTTTTATCTATTCAAAATTAGAGTTATACGGAAAATCTCCATCCATTAAAATATCTAAAAAGATGGTCGAATCTGAGATACCGGAAGTTTGGGATATCTTGGAAGAGGTCATTAAAGGTCATCCAATTTTATTAAATAGAGCTCCAACTTTACATAGACTTGGTATTCAGGCTTTTGAACCAGTTTTAATTGAAGGTAAGGCAATTCAGTTGAATCCTTTGGTCTG
>JBLHPX010000033.1:0-7876 GCA_047624545.1 Ulvibacter sp. | reverse complement strand
TTAAGCCAAGAAACCTTAACCTTATTATTTTTTAATAATAAAGCAGATCCAATCTTAATAATAATTTTTTTCTTTTTTAGAATATTCATTTATCCAAAGGGTAAATTTTGGCATAATACCGTTTCCAATTTATAATACATTATATAGTAAAATATTTTAAGGTTAAGATTGTCAAAAAACGACTGCCCTATGTTAATAGGGTACAAGGCTTTTTGGTAATTAGAAGCTTAAAATAATAAAACTAGATCATACTTACTACTTATCTATTATTATAGATAGAAAATGGTACCATAACAATTATCAAACTTAACTATACATTCAGCAAAAAGATTTTTCTTTTAGATTTTTCCAACAAACTCCTAAAATACTAGGATTATTTTGAATTTTTAAAAAAAATAAAAGGGAAATGTTGCAGTTAAGTGTATAACTAAATTTAATAATTTATATAAGTTAAAAGTTAAATTAATAGGTTTTTTAGCGATCCCTAAATTCTAGTTAAGTTACTCTTATAATCGCTATCTAAGTTTATTGGCACTCTCTCTATTTCAACCTCGTTAGGTTTGTCATCTAGGCCATAAAACTCATCCTCCTTGACGCTAATTTTATTAATTACGTCATAACAAGAAGTAATAAACCTAGTATATAGGTCTAAATAATGATGGTTAGATATAAATTTTTTCCAAATAATAAATTTTACATCGCCATTAATATTTACTTTTTTTTCATATTCATCGTTAGACTCTAATTTTATTTCTTTATTTTCAATAAGCTCCTTTAGGACTTCGTCAAAAAACAATCCAATTCTTGGTTGAATTTTAAAGCCGATATTAAAATCTATCCTAGCAACATCTCTTGCTGAATAGATAGTGGTTTTATAGTCGCAAATAAATGGCTGATTAACGATATTAACATGAACAAACCAATAGATATTGGCTCTTTTTGGTCTATTTTCGAATAAAGAATAAGTAATTTTATTTTCAATCTTTTCAGGATTTTTGGAAGATGTTAAATAGACAATATGATTAGCAACCTTATTAATATTTCTGTCATTACTCAGATCTATTAGATTCGGAATAATGTCATCCACATCGATAAATTTAATATTTCTTTTTCTAAAGCTTTTAGCCTGCATCCAAAACCACATGGAACAAAATATTGCAGAAGCAATCATCATAACTATCCAGCCACCATGAAAAAATTTATAAATACTGGCTACAAAGAAATGCAACTCAATTGTCAAAAAGAAAGTAACGAATAGCAGGCAAATAATTCTTGGGAATTTATTAGATATTAGGTAGTAACAAAATAAAATAGTAGTACACATCATACCACTAACAACAGACAGACCGTATGCCGCCTCCATATTATGAGACTCCTTAAAATAGTAAACGATTCCAATGCAGCCAATAAAGAGAAAATTATTAATAAACGGAATATAAATCTGAGCCTTCTTCTTGGTTGGGTATTTAGTTTTTAATTTAGGAAATATATTTAATCTACTAGCCTCATTTATCAAACTAAATGAACCAGTGATTAAGGCCTGACTAGCAATAACCGTCGCCATAGTTGCAATAATTATTGATATCAATAAAAAGTCATTAGGAATAATGGCAAAAAATGGATTCACACCTTGTTGCAAAATTTCTCCCTCCATCCCAATCAACCAAGCTCCTTGCCCAAAGTAATTTAATAAAAGGCATATTTTTACAAAAGCCCAACCTCTTCTTATGCTTTTACGATCACAGTGACCCATATCAGAATACAAAGCCTCTGCACCAGTAGTACACAAAAACACGGCACCTAATATTAAAATTCCAATAGGAGAGTTGAACAGAAGGTTAAAAGCATGTATTGGATTAATAGCACTAAGTATTTCCGGATGATCCAAAATACTGATAAAACCAAAGAAGCCAATCATTGAGAACCAACAAAGCATTATTGGTCCAAATAAAGTTCCTACTATAGTTGTACCAAACCTTTGTATAGCAAACAAAACAGCCAAAATTGTCATCACAATCGGTACCGTATTTAAATCTGGACTAAATATTCTCAAACCTTCAATTGCCGAAGATACCGAGATTGCTGGAGTAATAATTCCTTCAGACAGTAAAAGAGAAGCGCCGACCATAGCAAAAATTACAATCCACCATTTTTTTCTACCCCTCTTAATTAAAGAATATAAGGTAAGCATACCTCCCTGACCCTGCCTATCGGCACTTAATACTATGATAATGTATTTTAAGCTAGTTTGTAATGTTAAGGTCCAAAAAACACAAGAAACAGCACCATATACTAATTCCGAGGAAAGTATCTTGCCTGACATTATAGCCCTCATCACATAAAGTGGCGAAGTACCAATGTCACCATAAACAATTCCAAGCGCTATCAATACCGGTATTAAAGATATTTTTGCTTTCGAAATATTAAAAAAATTTATCAACTGATTTATAAATTAGATTATATAGGTAACCGAGTTAAAACTGAGTAATTACACTATTTACTTTTCTTGTAAATTTTACAGTGAGATACAAAATCCTCAAAAATTTTATTATCAACTCTGCTACTCTGAAATTCTGGATGCCATTGTAACCCAAGACAAAATGGATGATTCTTATGTTCAACCGCCTCAATAATACCATCTTTCGAAGCAATGGCAGAAACCGCAATATCTTTTCCCAACTTATCAACAGCCAAGCCGTGAGAAGAGTTGGTTGTTACTTTGTTAACATTAATAATATTATGTAATTTACTATCTTCAATAATGTCAATATCGTGAAACGGAACAGTGTAATCAGTAAAATTTTCGTGATATTTTTGCTCATGATTTTTGATATGATGCTTAAGATCACCACCAAAAATAATATTAATTGCCTGCATTCCATTGCAAATACCTAAGATTGGCATAATAGTTTTATCAATTACTTTTTGTAAAATAGTAAATTCAAACTTATCCCTCTCCTTATTGACCTTGACTGCCGGGTCTGGCTTACCATAACGAGCTGGGTCAATAAAGCCGCCACCAGCAATAATGATGCCATCAATTAAATTAATATAATTTTCAATTGATGAATATTGATAGGGCAAGATAATGGCTACAGCATTACATTTTTCAAGATTTTCAATATAATTGCAAGCAATTCCGAAATGATCTTTCACTGAAGAAAAATTAATACTATGATGGAAAAAATCAGGAACGATACCAATTACAACTTTATCACTCATTTATCTTGTTTTAAGAAATATATTATTTATGATTTTTAAATAAACTAAATATCAATACTATGAGAGAGCAAAGTAAATTGCAAAAAATTTTAGAAAAGAATTTTCCTGACACCAAAATTAAATTACAAGATCTAGTTGGCTATCAGAATCATTATTCTTTAGTTATAGAAGGCAATATCTTCAATAATAAGGCAATGGTGGCGTAACATAAAATTGTTAATGCTAATTTAAGGAAGTATTTAGATAGTGGAGAATTACATATTTTGCAGTTAAAAACTATTTGGTACAAAATAAAAATTAATCGAAATGACTGATACAAATCAAAAAATACAAAAACTAATTGCTGAAAATAATGTAGTTTTATTTATGAAAGGCACTAAGGATTTTCCAAATTGCGGTTTTTCTAGCGCAGTTTGTAACATTTTTAATAATAAAATTAAAATTGATTTTTTAGATATTAACGTCTTAGAAGATCCAGAATTACGAGAGAGCATTAAAAAATTCTCTGATTGGCCAACAATCCCTCAATTATATATTAAGGGGGAATTTATTGGCGGTTGCGACATCATACGTGAAATGTTTTCCAGTGGTGAGTTGGAAAAGTTATTAAAAGACAAAGATATTCTTCAAAATGCCTAATTACTCTATTCTAGATAGAAAAATTATTAAAATTTCAGGTTCAGGTCGCAAAACTTTTCTTCAAGGTCTGATTACCAACAATATTAATTCATTAGATTCAAAAAATTACCTAATTTATAGCTTGATGCTAACTGCTACTGGCACCTTTCTCTATGATTTCTTTATAAGTGAAAAGGGAGAGGAGATTTATCTTGATGTGGAAGAGTCTAGAATTTTAGAAATCATTAAAAAACTCTCTCTTTATAAGTTATCTGCAGATATTGAGTTAAAAATTATCGATGATTTAAAAATTATCTTCTTAGATAAAGAAAGTAATGAAACCGATTGCCTTACGGATCCTAGATCAAATAAAATTGGCTTTAGAGCGATTTTAGATCAAGAAAATCTAGAAAAAATTCAAAATAATTCAAATTTTACTGAAAAAAATATCGATTTTTATAATAAAATTAGATTTGACCTAAAAATTCCTGACCACAAGGACTTGATGGAGAAAAAATCTATCCCCGCTGAATATGGCTTCTTTGATTTAAATTGTATTAATTTTGAAAAAGGCTGTTATATTGGGCAAGAAGTTATGGCTCGAATTAAGTATAAGGGTGTGATTCGCAAAAAAATCTATTTAGTTAAAATTTTAGGTAATGACCCTTTTAAAAAAGGTGATGAGATTGTTTTTGAAAATAAAAAAATTGGCAATATCCTGTCTTACATTAGAGAAGGTGATAAAATTTTAGCCTTAGCCTTGTTAAAAAATGCTATGATTGATGAAGATCCTAATATACATTTAAAATTAGGTTCTAATGTTATTATCATATAAAGGGAAATTTTAGACTCCAGACAGTCCCCTAAAACAAAAATTCTATGATTTTATTAGTAGGCCTTGGAAATCCTGGCACAAAATATGAAAATACTCGTCACAATGCTGGATTTTTAGCTATTGAACACCTTAGTGATAAATTTTCTTTTGACAAGAAATCTGACAAATTTGATAGTGAATTTTTTTCTGGAGAAATATCTAGTAAAAAAATAATAGCCATCAAACCTCAAGCATTTATGAATCTTTCTGGCTCTGCTGTGCAAAAATTTTCTACATTTTATAAAATTCCAACAGATAAAATTTTTGTCTTTCATGACGAGATTGATTTAAAAATCGCTACTCATAAAATTAAATTTGCCGGTGGTAATGCTGGTCACAACGGTCTCAAAGACATAGATAGTAAAATTGGTAAAAATTACCATCGCATTAGAATTGGAGTTGGAAGACCTGAAGATTCTAGGTTTGAAATTTCAGATTATGTTTTAGGTAAATTTTCATTAGCTGAGAGAAATGCTGTAAACCAACAAATAATAAATATCACAGATAACATTGAAAATATTCTTGCACCATCCTCTATTTAAAAATAAATCATGACAGAAATAAAATTAGGAGAAAAAACAAATTATCAATATGATAATCCAGATATTAAAATTTTAGATTCAGTTGATAATCCTCACCCAGATCTTGATTATTTAATTAAGTTTTCTTGTCCTGAATTTACTTCAATTTGCCCCGTCACTTCACAACCAGATTTTGCTAATATCATTATTGAATATGTTCCAAATAACAAAATGGTAGAAAGTAAGTCTTTAAAATTATACCTTACCTCTTTCAGAAATCACGGTGCTTTCCATGAGGATTGTACTATTAGAATTGCTAAGGACTTAATTTCATTAATGAATCCAAAATGGTTTAGAATTTCTGGCTACTGGTACCCAAGAGGAGGCATCCCAATTGATATTTTTTTTCAAACTGGGGAGGTTCCAAAAAATATTCATTTAGAACATCACAAGGAATATAATTACAAAGGAAGATAGAATTTACAATTAAAATTCATCCTTATAATATATGTTGATAAACTAAAAATGACATTATATGCATCAAATAACAATAGAAAAAATAGTTCCTTTCAGTGCTAAAGAAATGTTTGACCTTATTATGGATGTCGAGTCATATCCAGAATTTTTACCTTGGTGTAAAGACGCCAAAATCATCGAAACTCATAAGGATGAAGATATAATTGCAGACCTAAATATTAACTTTAAGGCTATACACAAAAAATATACTTCAAAAATTGCAATTAATCATATTTCAAAAAATGAATGCGAGGTTTTTGTCAGAGCAATTGAGGGGCCATTTAAAAAATTAGAAACTTATTGGCATTTTAAAGATTTAAATAATCGGGAGAGTAAACTTTATTTTGATATCGATTTTGAATTCCACTCCAAACTACTATCTTCAATGTTAAATTTTATTTTCAAAAAAGCAAAAATGAAAATGGTTGAATCTTTTGAAGAAAGGGCTTTTCAAATATACAAACCTCATGCCTAACTCATATAATTCTTACCATAATACAATATTTTAAACCGACTTAGATGATACATAAAACTGATTTAGTAATTATTGGAGCAGGACCAGTTGGGTTATTTGCCTGCTTTGAAGCTGGGATGTTAAAAATAAAATCCCATATTATTGATACTTTAGAATTTACTGGAGGACAATGTACAGCCCTTTATCCTGAAAAACCAATTTACGACATCCCAGCTCATCCAAATATTTTAGCTGCCGACTTAATATTAAATCTTGAAGAACAGATAAAGCCTTTTAATCCAACAATTCATTTGAATCAAAAAGTTGAAGAGGTAAAGAGATTAGAAAATGGATCATTTTTGGTTAAAACTTCTAAAAATACCGAGATTGAAGCTAAAGCAATTATAATTGCTGCTGGTTGCGGCGCCTTTGGTCCTAATCGACCACCAATCGATAATATCGAACAATTTGAAGATCAATCGATCTTTTATGCTGTAAAATCTAAAAAAGATTTCATTGGCAAAAAGGTTGCAATTGCTGGAGGAGGCGATTCTGCAGTTGATTGGGCAATTTCACTGCAAGAGGTTACAAAAAAACTTTACGTTATTCATAGAAGAAGTCGCTTCAGATGTGCGCCAGAAAGTGCTGATAAATTAAAAAGATTAGCAAAAGAAGGTAAGATTGAAATGGTTACCCCATATCAATTAAAATCTCTAGAGGGTAATCAAAACAACTTATCAAAAATAATTGTTGAAGATTTGGATGGAAATATCAAAAAGATCGATGCTGAAATTTTACTACCATTCTATGGTCTTCGCATGGAGCTTGGACCTATTGCTAATTGGGGTCTTAGCATCAATAAAAATCTTATTGATGTTGATTCGTCAACAATGCAAACTTCTGAAGCAGGAATTTATGCTATTGGAGATATCATCAATTATAAAAATAAATTAAAATTAATTTTAACCGGATTTTCGGAAGCGGCACAAGCCTGTCACGATATTTATAACATTATTTATCCTGATACTCCATTTCATTTTGAATATTCCACCTCAAAAGGAGTATGAATGAAATGGCAATCAGCGTTATCGGAAATATCAACCTACTCATTGAGCAATATAATTATCTAATTATATTCGTCCTAATGACCATTGAAAGTAGTTTTGTACCATTTCCTAGTGAAATTGTTATGATTCCAGCGGGATATTTATCTTCAAAAGGAGAGATATCATTTTTCTACTCATTATTTGCTTCAATTGCCGGATGCGTTTTTGGTGCGCTCATTAATTATTACTTAGCAAGTTTTTTAGGATTAAAGATATTAAAAAAATATGGCAGATTCTTCTTCTTGCCAGAAACAAGTCTAGTAAAAATTCAAAAATTCTTTCAAGATCATGGATCAATATCGACGTTTACTGGTCGCTTAATCCCTGGAATTCGTCAATTAATCTCGATTCCAGCAGGATTGTCTCATATGAATTTAAAAAAATTTATTTTCTATACGGCGGTTGGTTCAGGAATTTGGTCCTTCATTCTGCTAATGATGGGATTTATTTTTGGTCAAAATCAAGAATTGATTGTAAAAAATATGAATCTAATAGTGATATTTACTATAATTTTTGTCCTAATAATTATTTTACTTTATATCAGATACAAAAAAGAAAGGTCTAA
>JBLHPX010000032.1:0-7908 GCA_047624545.1 Ulvibacter sp. | reverse complement strand
ATGAGTAAATTTTTCAAGATAATTTTTGGGAAAATAATCTTCCAATTTTAACTGATTAAAATTTAAATTATAACTAGCATCTAATATATCTCCACCCTCAATCATAAATATATCTCCAGATATGATGGATTTTTTATTTAAAGATGCTTGTATTTCTTTTAAAATTGTGGTATTTGGTAAAATTAAAATTTTTGATCTGGCTCTAAAATCTCTTAAAGAGTCTTGTTTGAGGCGACTCGTTGACAGTGAGGATAAATTTATTACATCCTGAAACCTACCACTATTTAAGACCATATAACCCTCTAACTTTATCAAAGATCCTATATTTTCTATTACTCCTGTAATTTGTAATTTTGAATTATCTTTAAGATTTAATTCGAATTTATCTAATTTAATTTGTTTGTTATCGCTTGTAGACATGGATATTAATATATCCGTTAATATTTGATCCTTATATTCTAACTTCTTAATATTAATATTAGATTTTAACAATAGGCCAAAAATTGAAATATCTAATTTAGGAAATTTCTTATGATTAATAGCTAAATTATTTTGAAAGCCATCAACTATATTGGTAATTGCATCATTAAGATATTTGTCCTTTATTGGCTGAAATTTACCAATCCACAAATCATCAAAATTTAAATAATCTATTGATAGATCTAGCTCTATCGACTTATCTTCTTTTAAATTATTGGCAACCACCTTCCCAGAACCCTTGATTATACTTGAATCTATATTAATATTTTCAATACTTAGGACCCCGTCTTTTAAAAAGAGATTAGAAGATAACTCTATATCCTCTGTATTGTTGATATTTCTAAATATTAAGCTTTTTTGAGAAAAATATTTATTGAGCAACAGTTTTAAATTTGATATTGATAGATTAATCTTACCATCAAAATTTGACTTAGTAATACTTAAGCTCTCTGTGTCAAAAAACTTGCCAGAAATGTCGCCCTGTAAAATTGGAGAATTAATAGTAAGCCTAGATACATCATCTGATTTGGTTGAAACGTCTAAATTAAAAATTGTTGGCATACCATCTGAAACAAACGAACCTTCAGCATAAACTCTACCTTTTGAAAGGTCTGAGTCCATTTCTATAGATAAATCTGTATAATTAGAATAAGGGGTTCCGTTAATATCTGTTATTGATAATCTGGAATTAATTACAACTACATTGCCAATACTTCTTATATCGAAAATTTTATTATCTGATTTGTCAAAATTAAATATTTTATTAGCAATAAAGTCTTGATTAACTTGAGGAATATATTTTAGTTCAGCTTGAGTTTTTGAAGTTAAGTCTTCATAAGATATTACATAATTAGCATTAATACCCCTGAATATAACTTCCTTAATCTTTAAGGGCCCAAAAAGAGAAGAAATCCTTGGAATGATAGATATGGAATCAAAATTAATATTTACATGACCATCTTCTGTAATAAAATTATTAACAGAAACGTCTCTGATGGTAATTTTTGGCCTAGGTAAAAAAGATATATCAATATCAGATTGGATATTAAAGTTTGTTTGAAATTTAGAAGTTAGCTTGTTTTGAAAGTTGATTTGAACTGATTTTGACTCTATTAGTGACGGCAAAATAATCAAGACACCTATAATTATTGATAGAAGCAATATAATTATCTTGGGTAAAATTTTCATTTATTTCCAATATTGGTTAAAAAAACACAGTTACTTAAGGTGTTTGGACTTGATATTATCCCTTAAATAGCATAGTTCCAGCACCACTTTCTGTAAATATCTCCATTAATAAAATATGATCTCTAGAGCCGTTAAGAATGTGGACATACTCTACAGAATTATCTAAAGCGTCAATACATGTCCTTACCTTAGGTATCATACCCTTATTAATGACTCCATCTTTTATTAACTGCTCTGCAACATCTGAAGATAGGTGGCTAACTAATTCTCCATTAGGTAACTTAATACCATCAACATCACTTAACATCACTAATTTAGTTGCAGATAGTGTGCTAGCGATTATTCCTGCAACAGTATCGGCGTTAATATTGTATGTATTTCCCTCATCATCAACGCCAATTGGAGCGATAACTGGAATGATATCCGAATTGTCAAAAAATTCTAAAATATCAGTATTAATATATTCGGGGTCTCCGACATATCCCAAATTAAGAATCTTGTCAATATTTGAATCGCTATCTTTTTCTATTTTCATTAGCTTTTTAACCTTAATAAGGTTTGCATCTTTTCCTGATATACCAAAAGAAAGCCCTCCTACGGCGCCAATATGACTAGAAATCATTTTATTAATTGAGCCGAGAACCATCTCAACAACCTCAACGGTATCTTTGCAAGTAACACGTAAACCGTCAATAAAACTAGTTTTAAGATTAAGTTTTTTTAGCATATCTCCAATTTGAGGACCCCCTCCATGAACAACTATGACATTGATGCCAGACTTCTTAAGTAAAACTACATCTTCTGCAAATTTTCTGATATTAGCGTCGTTAGCCATAGCTGAGCCACCAATTTTAATCACAAAAGTTTGGTCAGAAAATTTTCGCAAAAATGGTAAAGCTTGACACAATATTTCTGCTCTCGATAGCCAATCTGACTCGCTTTCTTTTTGTTGTAACTTTAAGTTATAACCTAAATTATCTTCTTTTGTCATTAATATTTAAAATAGATCCATCAAAGTTAAAATATATCACTCTATTATTTAGAATACTTTAAAAATATCAATGATTCATTTGATGACGAACGTCTCTCATAACAAAGTTTATGACCTAATGTTAAGATATGACAGAATACCAATTCCTATCTTTAATGAGGTTTTTAATTTACAAGACTTTGATTCAGAATTTTTTAAAAAATCTTCCGCAGTGTGGGTGTGTACTTTGTCAGATTTTTTGAAATCTACTTAAAATAATCTGCCTGGGAAAAGGTTGTTATATCATCCATAAGGAATAAAAAATAATGGCCTAGATTTTGGAGTCCATTTCTCTATTAGGGTGGGGCTGAAAATTTAGTTAAAAATATTTTTTTCTAAAATGTAGGTTTTAATTTTATTGATAGCACTGACTTCTATCTGCCTTACTCTTTCAGATGATATGCTGTAAATATTACCTAGATCATATAGAGTGACTGACTTTTCAAGTAAATTTCTTTTAATAAAAATATCTTTTTCTCTATCATTCAATAAACTCATAGCCGAATTAACTAATTCTGCCCTTCTGCTAGATTCCTGACTATTGATTGCCAACTCCTCTGGCAAAGGATCGGAGGATTCGATAAACTCTCCAACTTCAGAATTACTACCTGGCACAATATTATTTAAAGAATTATTGCTGTTGTAAAGGCGATTATCCATCTCTATAACATCACCCTCCGAAACCCCTAAATCATTAGAGATACGCTTAATATTGGGAGTAGATATTGAGTCGTTATTTTCAATTTGAAGTAATTTTTTAATTTTATATAAATTAAAGAACAACTTCTTCTGCGCGACATTAGTGCCAATCTTAACCAAAGACCAAGATCTTAAAATATAATCTTGCATATAAGCCTTAATCCAAAGCATGGCATAAGTTGAGAATCTAAAGCCTTTTATTGGGTCAAATTTTTTGATGGCATGCATTAAGCCCAGATTACCTTCTGACACTAAGTCGGAAATAGCTAATCCATATTTTTTAAATTGAAAAGCCATTTTGGCCACTAGCCTTAGATGACTTTGGATCAATATTCCAGCAGATTTTCTGTCGTTATTATTGACGACATTTAAGGCGAGTTGGTATTCCTCTCCTTTTTCTAAGATTGGAAATTTTTGTATTTCTTGCAAATATCTTGCAAAATTTAACTCAAAATTACTTGATAGTCGACTTGGAGATAAGATTAATTCACTCATAAACATAAAATAAACTTGATTCAACAAACATCTAGTCACTCATCAGTGACTCAAAAAAACCTCAAAAAATAAAACTTATACTAACTATATATCTTCAAACTCTTCCCAAAAAATATAACATATATTTAAAATATTTCAAGACATATTCGTAATATTACCAATGACTGACGTTACTTTATCCCACGCGTAGAGTTTGGTATGATTGCATATTTTAATAGCCATTTAATTTTCTGGATTCTGCTATTGTGTCGACACGAATGTGTTCAATATTTTTTAACTTACCCCCTAGCCAATTATTAGCGTTTATGGCAACAAAAAAATATTTGAAAACCCTAAATTAAATATTGTCAATAATGCAGACATTATTGAAATTATTAGTCCTTTTATCCAAATTTTATTATACAGAAGCCAAAAAATAAAGCCTGATAGTTAATTTTACCTTCCATGATTTCAATATCATCAATGTTGTATTTTTTACTTTGTTTTTTATAGATATTATATAGTTTTGCTGAAGATCTAAATGTAGTTACTGGTCTATATAATATCTTTATAGGTGATGCTGAAGACCGTGATTTTTTTGATATTTTTCTATTTTTTAACTCCCCGACACTCATATACACCTTTGTATACTGCCTTTCTTGTACTAAAAGAATAAAAAGGATCCTTGATCGCTTTTTACCTTAGAGATAGTTAGTGTGACTAATTATCAAAAAAAGTTTTTAAAGTCCTAGATCTAGTCGGATGTTTTAACTTTGATAAAGCCTTAGCCTCAATCTGTCTAATTCTCTCCCTAGTTACCGAAAACTGTCTTCCCACCTCTTCCAAGGTATGATCTGTAACCATTCCAATACCAAATCTCATCCTTATAACCCTCTCCTCTCTTGGTGTTAGGGTTGAAAGAATTTGAGTTGCAGCTTCTTTTAATTTGCCATAAGTTGCGGCATCATTTGGAGAGATAGCTGCTTTATCTTCAATAAAATCACCCAAAATACTTTCATCATCACCAGAAAGAGGGGTTTCTAAACTAACAGGATCTTTTGATGTTTTTAAAATTTTTCTTACCCTATCAACCGACATATAAAGTTCTTTTGCAATCTCTTCGTCAGTTGGCTCCCTCTGATTTTTTTGAATCATCTTTTTTTGGGTTTTTAGAATTTGATTTAAACCTTCGTTAATATGAATTGGAGACCTAATCATTTTAGATTGATCAGAAATGGCCCTAGTAATTGCCTGCCTAATCCACCAAGTAGCGTAAGTAGAAAATTTATAACCCCTTTTATATTCAAACTTATCAACCGCTTTCATTAGGCCAATATTACCTTCCTGTATTAAATCTAAAAATTGTAAACCTCTATTGGTATATTTTTTAGCAATTGAAACAACCAGTCTTAGATTAGCTTTTATCATTTCTTTCTTAGCCTTACTTTCGTCTCTCTGTCCCTGTCTTATTACAGATATAGTTTGGCGAAACCTAGATAATGGCAATCCTGTCAATTTAACTGAGTCTAAAATTTTATTTCTAATTTTAGTAATCTCTTCCGCCTTCTCTGCAAAACATTTTTTAATATTTTTATTGCTACATGTCTTCGTTTTACTTATCCAATCCTCTTGCTCAAGATCTTGATGCTTCTTTAAGAAATCAACTCGTTCACAACCATATGACGTGAACAATCTTAATAAAGAAATTTCATCATTCCTAATCTCTTCGTCAATCTCCACCAACTGGATAACCAAAGATTTAATTAGATCGTCATTAAAATTGATCTCCCTTGTTAACTCACTCAAGCTACTAATTAACTTATCATTTTTCTTGTTACCGTACAATCCATCATAGCCATCGGACTCCAACTTCTTAAGAAATGTTTCTGAAAGATCTGATATATTCTTCAAAAGATCTAACATCTTTGGCATTAAAATCCTCTCCATAGAAACAAAAGAAGTGATAGAGTCAAATTCATCATCCTCACCATATAAGTCACCCTCTTCAGGCTCATCATCTTCTATTATACCAAGATCACTATCAATAATGATATCACTACTATTGCTAGAATTTTGTTCGTTATTTTTTAACATTTCTTCCAACTCGGAATTATATGTTTCGTCAATTCTAATGATGTCTCTAAGTAGTAAATTGCCACCTGACAGGCCGTCATACCAGTCGATAAAATATTTCATTACAACTGGAGTTGCACAAAGAGTTGCAACCACTTTATTTCTGCTAGCTTCAATTCTCATAGCAATCTCAACCTCGTTTTCACGAGTTAATAATTTGAGATTACTCATGGATTTAAGGTAGTTTTTTACCGAATCTTCTGTTCTTTTTTGTGACTTTTCTTCATCATCCGCTCTAGAATCGTAGTCAGCATCTTTTTCAACAATTTGAATCTTAAATTCTGATAAAATATCAAATATTTTTTCAATCTTTTCTGGATCTATAGCCTCATTTTCAATATATTTATTGATTTTATCATAGGTAATATACCCCTTTATCTTAACGCTAGCAATTAATTTTTTTAATTTAATTGCGGCAGATTCTACGTTATGATTTGGATCTGGCTCCTTAACTGAAGGGTTTAGAGCTTTTAAATCCTCCTTATATTGATCTTTAGAGTGATCTTCTTCGTTTTTCTTATTTTTCTTATTGGTCATATTTAGCTAATTTTTCCGTGACAATGTTTATATTTCAGATTACTACCACAAGGACATTTTTGATTTCGTCCAATATTTAACCATTCATCCAACTTTCCATCACTTGTTTTTTTAATATTTTTTGGTCCCTTATGGGGTAGTTTTTGGCTATTTGGGGTGGAATCTTTTGCTGATTCCGATAATTGTGTAAATTTATCTAAAATCTTTTCTTTACTAGTCTCGTCCTGTAATCTAGCATGACATATTCTAATCAAAGACTTTTCTTCGATATTATATATCATATCTTGGAATAACTCAGAAGATTCTCTTTTGTATTCAATAAAAGGATCTTTTCCCGCATAGGCTCTGAGATTAATGTTGTTTCTGATTTTATCAAGAGATAAAAGGTGGTTTTTCCATTCATAATCCAATGTCATTAAAAAGATTTGACGCCTCAACTCTTTTTCTATATCCTCGCCATGCTCCTTCTTTTTACTCTCAATGAGATTTTCTGACTCTTGGTTAATATAATCTAATATCTCAATATTTGAGACCCCCTCCTTCTTAGATAGTGACTTTATGTCTAATTTTAAATTATAGATTCTTAAGACCTCCTTCTCAATTGATTCCAGATCCCACTTTTCTAGATAAGATTTTTTTGGTATAGCCTTGCCAACAAAATCTTGATTGACATCATCTATTATTTTTTTTAAATCTTCCATCAAATCATCTGACTTAATTAGATCCATTCTTCTCTTAAAGATCTCCTTTCTTTGATCATTAACTATATCATCATATTTAATAAGATTTTTTCTAACTTCAAAATGATGCGCCTCAACTTTTCTTTGAGCTCTAACTAAAGTCTTGGTAATCCATGGATGGAATATGGCCTCATCATCCTTGAGGCCAAGTTTTGACAAAATAACCTGTAACTTAGCAGAGCCAAAAATTCTCATTAAATCATCTTCCAGAGATAGATAAAATTTTGATTTACCGATATCTCCCTGTCTTCCAGATCTACCACGAAGTTGGTTGTCGATTCTTCTACTCTCGTGTCTTTCTGTGCCAAGAATATATAGACCTCCCGCTTCAATGGTAATTTTTTTATCCTCTGCAATTTTTTGATCAATTAAAGTAATTTTGTCTTGTAATTTGGCTTTTGTAAGCTTTTTTACTTGCAAGTCTTCAATGATGACGTCTCTACTACCGCCCAACTTAATATCGGTTCCACGACCAGCCATATTGGTTGCAATGGTAATTGCACCGGGAATGCCAGCTTGAGAAATAATTTTTGACTCCTCTCTATGAAATTTGGCATTTAAAACCTTATGAGGTAATTTTTCTTTTTTCAGTAATTTTGATAATTGTTCAGAATTTTCAATGGTTAC
>JBLHPX010000031.1:0-8004 GCA_047624545.1 Ulvibacter sp. | reverse complement strand
ATTTTAAGCCTAAAAAATCCAATAGCTGAAAAATAAAATAACAAACAGAGCTTTTACCATTGGTGCCAGTTACTGCAAAAATATTTTTTGGTAATTTTGGGTATATTTGATGAAGAGATTTAATTAATAAATCAAAGATCTTTGGTGTTTTGTAGATAGGAATATTGTTTTTAAATTCAATATTTTCCTCATGATTATGGCAAATCACTGCTGCGGCTCCATTTTCAATGGCATTATCAATAAAATTGTGGCCACTAGTAGTAACCCCTTTGAGGGCAAAAAATAACCCTCCCTTAGTAATTTTCCTTGAATCAATATCAATGTTAGTTATTTTAATATTTTTAATATCAATATCGATTATTTTATTTAAGAACATGAGGAAATATTTAGAATTAATTAGGTTTTTTCAGCCAATCGGCTCTATTTTATTATTTTTATCTAGCTCTTTTGGTATTATTTTTGCTCTTCGTGATCAAAATTTCAATCTAGAAATTCTACAAATCACTATTTTATTTTTTATTGGTTCATTTGTCATGCGCTCAAGCGGCTGTATCATCAACGATATTACCGACCGGAATCTTGATAAAAGAGTTGCCAGAACCAAAAATCGTCCCATAACTTCAGGGAAAATTTCTGTATTACAAGCTTTGATATTTTTAGCCGCTCTGTTGTTAGTTGGATTGGCAATCTTATTGCAATTTAATTTATTAACCATTCTTTTGGGGTTTGTCGCATTATTTTTAGTCATTTTGTACCCTTTTTGCAAAAGATTCACCTATTATCCACAATTTATCCTCGGAATTACTTTTAATTTTTCTATTTTAATGAGCTACAGCGCCATTACCAACCAAATTACTTTTTCAATTATCTTACTTTATTTTGTAGGATTAATTTGGACCATAATTTATGACACCATCTATGCTTTTGCAGATATCGAAGATGATCTTAAAATTGGCATTAAATCTACCGCCATTAAGTTCTCTAAAAATCCCAAGTTAATCTTAACTATTTTGGGTTTAATAAAAATCGCTCTTCTAACAATAATTGCAACAATAAATAGCTTTTTTATTGGTAGTTTTGTAACGATCTTTCTGTACTTATTATTCTTTTTTTGGCAGATTAAAGGGTGGGACATTAATGACAAAAAGCAATGTCTAACAATTTTTAAAAACAACGTTCTTAATGGTGTAATAATAGGGCTGATATTGTTTTAAAAGGACCTAAAATCTCCTTTTTAAAGAGTGACCTTATTAAATAATTTACAAAAATTATCCGTTGTTATTCTGAAGAACTCCTCTTCGTCAATCCCTTTCAAATTAGCAATAAACTTTGCTGTTTCTAAGGTAAATTCAGGCTTATTTATTTTTCCGCGATATGGAGTTGGTGCCAAATATGGAGCGTCAGTTTCGACTAAAATTTTTTCTTTTGGAATATTTTTTACAATATTCTGTAAATCAATGGCATTTTTAAAAGTTACTATGCCAGATATTGAGATATAAATATCTAATTCCAGAGCTTTTTGTGCCAATGTTTCAGAACTTGAAAAGCAATGCATTAAGGCCTTAAACTCTCCCTTCTTCATTTCTTTTTTTAAGATATCTGCCATATCTTGATCAGCATCACGACTATGAATTATCAGAACTAACCCAGTATTTCTTGCAACCTCAATATGTCTTAAGAAAGATTCTATTTGATCCGATTTAGTGCTATCATCGTGAAAATAATCTAAACCAGTTTCTCCGATGCCAATTAATTTTGACTTTTGAGTGCATATTTTTATGGTTTTCTCTACGTCGATTTTTGGCTCTAAATGTACATTGCAGGGATGAATACCAATTGAAGCGAAGACATTGTCAAACTTTTCTGCATATGAGTAAATTTTCTCAAATTCAGTAATTTTAGTACAAATTGTCTGAATATATTTGACATTTTTTGCTTTAGCAGAATCAACTAATTCCTTTACGTTTAAACCTTTTTCCTCTAATAGGTCTAAATGACAATGGCTGTCGATTAAAAATGTATCTATCATATTTACCTATTGGAGGTTGCTATTTATACCATTTACGCCTTCATCTTTTAGGTTAAAAATCATCAATAAAATCTAACCTTATATCCCGATACGCCGTTGATTTTATTATTAATTTTTTTCCTAAAATATTTTGACCTAAATGGTCAATTATAAAGTTAAGATGGCATTATTTTAAAAAATTTCTTTTTACCTACTGAAAAAGTTTCGCCCCCTTTGAAAATATAATTTTCGTCAGAGACTTTTTCCTTATTAATTTTTACTGCACCTGATGCAATTAATTTTCTAGCCTGCGATTTTGATGGCGCCGACTCGGATAAAATCATAGCCTCAATTAATTTTGAATCCTTAGGAGTTTTTAATTCCTTAAAAGCTTCTTCGTTTTTATTAAGAAAAATTTCTTGAGCTTTTTTTAGGCAATTTTCTGCAGCCTCTTCTCCGTGGCAAATTTTTGTGGCCTCAAAAGCTAAAATTGCTTTAATTTTATTTAATCCCTGACCTTCTAATTTTTGATATTCAGTAATTTTTTCTTCAGAAAGCTCGGTAAAATAAAATAATAGACGAGTAACATCCTCATCCTTAACATTTCTAAAATATTGAAAATATTCAAAAGGATTTAACATGTCTTCATCAAGCCAAACGGCGCCATCAGCAGTTTTTCCCATTTTTTTACCTTCGGAATTTAAAAGAAGGGGAGAAGTTAAGCCAAAGACCTCTTCATTTTTACCGTCTTTAGAAGCGACTCTCCTAACAAGATCAGCTCCACTAACAATATTACCCCACTGATCAGAGCCGCCAATTTGCAGATTGCAGCCAAATCTTTTATTTAACTCTAAGAAATCATAGGATTGTAAAATAAGATAATTAAATTCTAGAAAACTAAGATTCTGCTCACGATCAAGACGATTTTTAACCGACTCAAAAGTGAGCATTTTATTAATAGAAAATTGATAACCAATATCGCGTAAAAATTCTATGTAATTTAATCCACTTAACCATTCTTCATTATTAACAAATTGAAACTTTGGTAAGTTTGGATTTCCTCTTGATAAATCAAATTTTTCTAAAGATTTTTTAATTCCCTCTAAGTTGGTATTGATATTTTCTTCGCTTAAAATTTGTCTAGCCTTGTCTTTTCCTGATGGGTCGCCAATTTTAGTCGTACCACCACCAAGTAAAATAATTGGTTGATGGCCATTTTGCTGCAATAAGCGAAGCATCATGATTTGAATTAAACTACCAATATGAAGAGATTTTGCTGTGCAATCAAAGCCAATATAGGCGGTAATTTTATTCTCAGATAGTTTTTTATCTAACCCCTCTAAATTAGTTGCCTGATTAATGAAGTTACGATTTTTTAGAGTTCGTAAAAATGAAGATTGAAAATTTATCATCTATTTAAAATACATGTTGAGGTTCTTTGTGAGAACGTATGGAATCTAAAATCTCTTTTGATATTGTTCTATTTTTTAACTTTGTGATACTCACTTATTTTAAGCAAGACGCACTTCTCAATTTAAAAGAATAAAAAAATTTCGTTGATACTTTAACTCCAGACTACCCCATAATAATGGCAGTTTTAAATTTATCAATTCCTGTTTAGGTTTTTAAAAATTATATGCTCCTAGGAGCATATAATTTTTAAAAATATTTCATCAACTAATTAACCTTGTAAATTTAATATCATCCTTTATTTTTTTAGTTTAAAATTTGTTTTAGGTCTCTGTGCGGGTCTTAAAAGTATGAAGTTAATTATTTGAATAAATGTCGAGAAAAGTAGCTATTGAAAAATATCGTAATATTGGGATCATGGCCCATATTGATGCTGGTAAAACCACAACAACTGAGAGAGTTTTATTTTACACTGGTAAGTCTCATAAAATTGGTGAAGTACATGAGGGTGATGCTACGATGGATTGGATGGAGCAAGAGCAGGAAAGAGGTATTACAATTACTTCTGCTGCTACGACTTGTTTCTGGAAAGATCACAGAATTAATATCATTGACACTCCGGGTCACGTTGATTTTACCATTGAAGTTGAAAGGTCTTTAAGAGTTCTTGATGGTGCAGTTGCTGTTTTTGACGCTGTCGCTGGTGTTGAGCCGCAATCTGAAACTGTGTGGAGACAAGCTAACAAATACAAGGTTCCCAGAATGTGTTTTGTCAATAAAATGGACAGAACTGGTGCAAATTTTTGGAGATGCGTTGAAATGTTCAAAAAAAGACTTGCCGCTAATCCATTAATATTACAACTTCCAATTGGTGATGGTGCTGAATATGGCGGGTTAATTGACCTTCTTAAAATGAAAGCGGTAGTTTGGGAAGATGAATCAATGGGTGCTGATTATGCCTTAAAAGATATCCCTGCTGATTTGCAAGAGCAAGCTGAAGAATATAGAGGTATTTTAATTGAAGCTGTAGTTGATCAGGATGATGAAATTATGGAAAAATATCTTGGTGGTGAAGAGCCTTCTGAAGAAGAGTTGAAAAAATGCATCAGAAAAGGTACTATTGCTGGCGACTTTGTTCCAGTTGTAAATGGTACAGCTTTTAAAAATAAAGGTGTTCAAACTTTACTTGATGCAGTTGTTGATTACCTTCCAAGTCCGGTTGACATTGAGTCTGTGGTCGCAACAAAGCTAAATTCTGATGAAGAAGTTCGAATCAGATATGATGATAAGTTATTTTCTGGCCTAGCATTTAAAATAATGACGGATCCATTTGTTGGTTCACTGACTTTTGTCAGAATTTATTCTGGTACTTTAGAGAGTGGCACCGGAGTGGTAAACACAATTAAAAATTCTAAAGAGAGAGTCGGTAGAATGCTTTTAATGCATGCAAATAATCGTGAAGACATTAAAATTGCTCATTCTGGCGATATTATTGCCATTGCTGGCTTAAAAAACACCACAACTGGTGAGACTTTGGTAGATCCGGACAATAAAATTGTTCTAGAAAAAATGGAATTCCCTGAGCCGGTAATTGAAGTTTCTGTCGAGCCAAAATCAACTGCTGATCAAGAAAAAATGAGTATTGCTCTTGGTAGATTAGCTTCTGAAGATCCGTCATTACGTATTGAAAGTGATGAAGAATCTGGACAAACAATCCTTAAGGGTATGGGTGAACTGCATCTGGAAATTATTATTGACAGAATGCAAAGAGAGTTCAAAGTTGAGGCTAATATCGGTAAGCCAAAAGTTGCTTACAGAGAGACGTTTACTAAGTTAGTCAAGGTTGAGTATGTTCATAAAAAACAATCTGGCGGTGCTGGGCAATTTGCTAAGATTAGCATGATTTTCGAGCCAATTATTAGTAACGAGGATGATGAAGAGGAATCTAAAGATTATGAATTTGAAAGTAAGGTTGTTGGCGGTAGAGTTCCTAGAGAGTACATTCCAGGAGTAGAAAAGGGTGTAATTTATGCCAAGCAAAATGGTATTTTAGCAGGATTTCCTGTAGTAAAAATCAAAGCTACACTAGTTGATGGCGCTTATCATGATGTCGATTCAAGTGTTTTGGCTTTTGAAATTGCTGCCAGGGCTGCTTTTAGAGAGGCTATGGCACAATCTAATCCTGCTCTTTTAGAGCCCTTAATGAAGGTTGAAGTTATCACTCCAGAAGAATATATGGGAGATGTAATTGGCGATATTAGCTCTAGAAGGGGTCAAATTTCTAACTTAGAAGCTAGAGATAATGTGCAAGTTATTACTGCCAAAGTTCCTTTAGGACAAATGTTTGGTTATGTTAATAATCTAAGATCATTATCTCAGGGTAGGGCGCAATATACCATGGTATTTGATTCTTACAGCATCGTTCCTGACTCAGTTGCTGAAGAAATTAAAGCGGAAAGATCTTAGGAATTTTACACGAAGATCTGTCACATCACCAAAATTCGTGCAAGTTATTTTGCACGAATTTTGTCAATCGTCACTCTCGCAAAAATTCCTACGATATCAACCCTAGCATAAAATAAGTGATCTAATAAAATATTTTTGTTACAATAAGGTCTAAAATTAGGGTGTATAGCATTTAAACTGAATAGTTAATAATTTTATTTTCAATATACTTAATTTTTATTATTATTCTCAAGAATTCCAAAACTAAATTTTTCTGATACAAGTATGAACCATTTCTTCACGGTTCTTTAATGAAATGCTATTAAATCAGTTGTGCAAAATTCTTGCCATGAAATAAAAATTTACTCATTGTTTTAATTTTTTAAAAAAAGTAATTTATTATTAAAGATTCCTCTGGAATCAAAAAATTATAGGCTTCAACAGTCCCCAAAGAAGATTCTAGGTTCCAGACATTATATCGCTAAAAGAACTATCGAAAAATCCCGTCCTTAATGCTATATTTTATGAATTTTATTCTTACCTACAAAAAAACTAGCCTATTTATTTTAGGTTTATTATCGGCGACCCTATTTGCTCCGGTAAATTTTCTGCCCGTAGGGTTTGTTACCTTTCCCATTCTTCTTATTTTAGTTGACAAAGAAAGCCCAAGAAAAGCTTTTTATTTAGGTTGGGTTTTTGCTTTTGGACATTTTGCCGCCGGTCTTTACTGGATTTCAATCTCTCTTTTTGTTGATATTTCGCGTTTTTGGTGGTTATTACCCTTTTCCATCTCTTTAATCCCTGCTGCACTCGCCCTCTATGTAGCGTTATGCTGTTTTTTTTATTGTAAAATTTCTAATCAATTACGATTGGACAGTAAAATTGTAAAAATTTTATTATTCTCCTCTATTTGGGTAGTTTTTGAAATATTAAGATCTCTTTTATTTAGTGGTTTACCGTGGAACCTATTGGGTTATAGCTTATTTTTTTGGGATATAATTCCTCAAATTGCTTCAAAAGTAAGTATCTATGGTCTTACTTTTATTTCCTTAATATTTTTTACAATCCCCTATTTTTTTTATCAAAACGATCTCAAAAATATTAACAATATTATTTATTTAGCACTCTGCCTAACCTTAGTGGTTTTTCTTATTATTTTCGGCTATCTTCAGATGAATTACGAACAAAACTCGGTAAAAAAATCTATCAAAGTTCGACTCATCCAGCCAAATACCAAACAAACAGATAAATGGAGTCAGGAAGAGAGGTATAATTCTTTTGTAAAAAATATTGAATATTCTAAAGGAGACTTTATGGAAAAGTCTGGACAAAAACCAGACTACATTATTTGGTCAGAAGCTGCGGTACCATATATTTTAAAGGATGATAGAAAGTTTTTATTAAATGAGATGGTAGAAATAATTCCAAAGGATTCCTTATTAATTACCGGAGCTATGAGAGCTCAATATGATAAAAATAACAAGATAAAGCAAATTTGGAATTCGATCTTCATCATAAATCATAATGCTAAAATTACTAATTTTTATGATAAGTCTCATTTAGTGCCATTTGGAGAGTATATCCCTTTATCACAATTTTTACCATTTTTGTCAAAAATTACTTATGGCTCCTTAGATTTTAGCTCTGGCAAGGGTAATAAAACAATTAATCTCGGCAGTGACATATCTTTTAGTCCCTTAATTTGTTATGAAATTATCTTTCCATGGAAAATAATAGATAATAATACGAAGCCTGATTTTATAATTAACATTACTAATGACGCTTGGTTTGGAAAGAGTTCCGGCCCCTATCAGCACTTAAATATGGCCAGAATGCGGGCTATTGAAAATCAGATGCCTGTTATTAGAGTAGCGAATTCTGGAATCACGGCGATTATAGATAAGAATGGTAGATTGCTCAAAAAAATTGATTTGAGTAAGGATGGTAAATTAGATTTTATTTTGGAGTTTTAAGGCTAAAAACGGTAAAATAGATCAATATTAAAAAATGACATTGCTATTTCTAAGCTTTTATATTTAGCTTTAAGAAATATAGAGAAAAAATGGACAATGCCAATCCATAATTGGAAACAAGCATTGAACCAATTTGCTATCATTTTTGCTGATAGATTTCCTAGAGAT
>JBLHPX010000030.1:0-8074 GCA_047624545.1 Ulvibacter sp. | reverse complement strand
ATGTAAATCATTATATGGAGTCACTTCAAACGGCAGCACGCCATCAAAAGAACCTGGAAACATTTCTTTAAGAGGTTTTGTTAGATTGCGCTGAGCATCTCCTACTGAGCCACCGGATACTGAAGATTTTAAAAATTTTATAAATAAAGCATGGGCTATCACATGATCACCTTGCGCACTTCCACCAGACGTGCTAGGTCTAAATTCAGGATTAATTGTTAGATTTACTTCGCCACGCGATCCTTTTATTGGACTATATGACAGAGGAATATCCTCAGTTCCAACGCCTAGAACGCTTACGGGAGAGTCGTTAGGATTAGCAAGAGTTACCGGACTGTCTCTTGGGGTTTTTGGGGGGGTGACAGAACTTGAACTTTGCGACGTCTCTTGTTCTAATTTATTCATCAATTCTAATATCTTTTTTTTACCTTCTTCGTTTAATTTATTATATCTAGTTGTTAATTCTTCAGGTATCAGCTTTACTGCCTCTGTTGTTGGCATAATTATGCTATGTTGATATTATTAGCAATTCTATCTGCAATTTTAATAATTTCCTCCTCGCTCTCTCCTTCAACCATTATTCTAATCAAATTCTCTGTGCCAGATTTTCTGACTAATATTCTTCCCTTTCCGGCAATTAATTTTTGCTCATTTTGAATGACGGCTTGAAATTCTGGATTATTTAGCGGATTATTATTTTTGTTGAATCTAACATTTTTAAGGATTTGCGGGGATAGTTGAAAAATATTAGATATTTCACTTAATTTTCTTTTATCATCAATCATGATGTTTAATATTTGCAAGGCAGAAACAAGTCCGTCTCCTGTTGTGGAGTGCTCACTTAAAATTATGTGCCCAGATTGCTCTCCGCCAAAATTACATTTTAATTCTTGGATCTTTTTTACAACATATCTGTCTCCTATATCGCACCTAACCAGTGATATCCCGTTATATCTTAAATATTTTTCAAGAGATAAATTGGACATTTGTGTGGCAACTACCGTGTCTTTTTTTAAACTACCCTCCAAATGAAGTTTGTTTGCTATTAATCCTATCAGAATATCGCCATCGATTATTTTGCTATTTTCGTCGCAAATAAGGACGCGGTCAGCATCTCCATCTAATGCAATTCCAATATCGGCATTTTCTTCTAAAACTCTTTTTTGCAAAACTTCTGGACTTGTTGATCCGCACTCTTCATTAATATTTGATCCATTTGGATTATTTCCAATCGCTATAACATTTGCTCCTAATTCCCACATAACTTTAGATGCAATGTCATATGCGGCTCCATTTGCAGCATCAATAACTATTGTTAACCCCTCTAGTGATTTATGCTTCGGAAATGTATTTTTAACAAACTCTAAATATCTATCTTTTGCCTCTTTAATTCTAGATGCTGTACCAATTTCATTTGCAGGACTTAAAAACTGACTCAAATCGCCATCGATAATTTTTTCAATTTCGCATTCTGTTTTGTCATCTAGTTTGTGACCACTTCTTTTAAAAATTTTAATTCCATTATCATGGTGCGGATTGTGAGATGCGGAAATCATAATTCCCATATCAGCTCGAAGAGATTTAATAAGCATTGCAATTGCCGGAGTTGGCAATGGGCCAACCAAAAAAACATCTATTCCAACAGAAACTAATCCAGCAGTTAATGCATTTTCTATCATATATCCCGATAGCCGGGTGTCTTTTCCAATAATCACTCTATGACGATGAGCTCCATCTTTTAACTTTGCACCAACGGCCATTCCAATTTTTAGCGCTATTTGTGCTGTTATCGGAAATTGATTTGCGGTCCCTCTAATTCCGTCTGTACCAAAATACTTTTTCATGTCGAAGAGGGTTTATCTAGAAAATTTATGAGATCTTTTGATTTTTTTTTGTAGCTGCAAAATGCCATAAAGTAATGCTTCTGCAGTTGGTGGACATCCAGGAACATAGATATCAACCGGAACAATGCGATCGCAACCACGAACTACGCTGTAAGAATAATGATAATAACCTCCGCCATTAGCACAACTTCCCATAGAAATTACATATTTAGGATCTGCCATTTGATCATATACTTTACGAAGTGCGGGCGCCATTTTATTAGTGAGGGTACCAGCTACAATCATAACGTCAGATTGTCTAGGTGAGGGGCGAAACATTACGCCGAAACGATCAAGATCATATCTACTAGCTCCAGCCTGCATCATCTCAACAGCGCAACATGCTAGGCCAAAAGTCATTGGCCATAAAGATCCTGTCCTAGCCCAATTAACCAAATTATCCATTTTGGCCACAACAAAGCCACGATTTTTCATTTCATCTAAAGGCGCCTTTAGTATAGCATCTTGATTTAAAGGTGTTTTTAATTGCTCCGTCATCTGAAATTCCATTAATTAGTTAATAACACACAAGAGTACGGGTTAATTTTAATAATTCAATTACAGAGAGTTGGTATTATAACAATTCCCATCCTTAAAGCGGTTTTTTTTGAAATATTTTTATTCATACATTATTAACAAATACCAGACCCTTGTTAATAGGTTGGTGATGTAGGTATAAGATAGATAAAAAAATCTGTTTTAACTTGCGTATTTTAAAGGTAAAAAGTGATAGTAATTTTACCAGACCCTATATATTACTTAGTTTTAACATATAAATTATACACTAAAATTAAGCAAGTGACTACAAAGTAAAAAATAACCATCAAAACTCCTGCTGGAAGATCAAATATTGTAGCAAAAATAACTCCCAAAATCACTGCAGCAACTCCACATACCCAAGAAATTAATAGCGGGTTTTTTTGTCCCCTAGAAGCGATTGCTGGAAGTATAAGGCTTGCAAAAACAACATAAATTCCGACCAACTGTACTGACGATGTAATTGCAAAAGAAAAAATCAAATAGAATCCAAGGCCATTACGCATTTTAGGCTTCAAAAACCACAATCCTATTACTCCAATATAAATTGGTAAGTGCTGCAAAATATCTTGAAATGTTACAAATAGAATTTGACCAGATAATAAATGTTTTATCTCATCTGATCCATGTGAATGATTCGATAAAAATAGGACACTTAAAGATGCGGCTAGAACAAAGCTAGAACCAATAACTGCTTCCTGTATATCTGGAGCTATTTTCTCTATGTAATAAAAAAATATACTAGCTGAGATTGCAAATAAAAGAGCGATAAATTGATAAAACCAACCATATTCCGGTAAAAATATACCAGCTATAACCAATCCAAGTCCAGCAATTTGAGCAATTGCAAGGTCAATAAAAACTATTCCTTTTTCTAAAACTTTAATTCCGAGCAGCCCATGAGTTAGTGCAATTAATAAGCCAACCACCAAGGCGGGGCTCGTGATTTCTATCATTTCCATATTTATCATTTAGCCGCCTCTAACATTAGATTAATTGTATTATCAAAAAGAGAGAATAGATTATTATTTTGCTTATCCCCTCCAACTGTATATGGCAAAATTAGCTCTTTTATTTTGGTTTTTCTAGAAATCCAATCACTAGCGTCTTCGGGGTCAAAAGGGGTTCTGATAATGAATTTTGCCGGCTCCTTTCGCAAAGATACTAAGAGATTTTCTAGATGTCTTGATGTAGGAGCGATTCCCGACTTCGACTCCAATATTGCCATTTCATCTAATTTAAGCCAATCAATTAAGTAGCTAAAAGATTTATGGTGAGCGGCCACCTTAACCCCACTTAGCTTACTAGCTCTAACTTCCCACAATTTAATAGAACTTTTCCACTTGCTGACAAAATTATCGTGATTCTTTTGATAATTTTTAGAATTATTCGGATCAATCTTTTTCAGTCGATTATTTAACTCCCTGGCTATCAATAAGATATTATGTGGATTTAGATGAACATGAGGATTGCCGCTTGGATGAATGTCTCCCATGGACCTATCTAAAACTTCTGACTTTTCAATTTTTGGCACAAAGTCCGAAGCCATTAGATTACCTATTTTGCCAATTTGAATATTTTTATTAGCTTTGGATAGTAATATTGGCAACCACCCGACTTCTAAATCAGATCCGGAACAAATTAATAAATCCGCTTTCCTGATTTTAGAAATTAGACTAGGTTTGGCCCTTATATAATGGGGATCTTGCGTAGCAGATGTAGCAGAAAACGCCTCTACATAGTTTTTTCCAATTTCTTGTGACAAAGATTGCCATTCAGGTTCGCAAGCAAAGACTCTAACCTTTGCTTGCGTAGAAATTGGCGATAACATAAAAGAGATCGCCAATAAAGAAGTAATATAAAGTTTTGACATATAATTATTTCAATTAATATTTATGAGCACTATGAGCGCCAAAGCTCATTACATATTGCAACATAATTTGATTATCATGGTGATTTTTAGATAATTCCTCATGATTATATTGTAAGCGAATACGGCTAAATTCACTATTGGTCCAGTCAATCATTGCTGTATATGATTTTGGATCATGATTGTCCGAATCTAGAGAACTTCCGATTAATCCATCTGGAGTGTTGGGAGTTAATAATTCACTATATCTTAATCCTACTCGCCACTGAGGTTTAAATTTATATATAGTTTGTAAATACCAACCAGAAGACTCGTCATTAAAGTTAACTTTACCCGTTAAAGCGCTACCATCTTCATTAGTTTCTTCATAATTCCCAGATTCACTTCGATAGAAATACTCACCTTGAAGAGTTAATTCCTGATTTTTAGCATTGCCGGTTGGAGCAAAACCATATTTTAGGTCAACAACATAAAGATCGCTATCGCCAACAAAGGTCGCACTATTTTCATTGGTAACTCTTCCGGTTTTCGCTTCGCCGGAAAGAGTAGATAAGCCAAGTCGCCAATTTTGATTATTGCCGATATCACCTCCTATTGCCGCGTAAGCAGAGTATGACCCAGTTCCATCACCACCTCCAAACGGAAAGTCGTCACCCCTGAATGTTCCGCCGCCAATTTCTGCATAGATATCAGTTGGTAAAATATATGATATTTGAGCCCCATCATCATTAAAGCCATTATTTAAAAAAGCTCTATATGGCAAAGGACGATCAGCAAAATCATCTGTGTGAGCATGGTTTGAATTTAAATATCCTAACTTCCAAAATGCTCGACCAGCTTTTATTTCAAGACCTGTGGGCAATCCAAATTCTGGCGAAGTTCTAATGAACGCCTCCTCTAACTCTATTATATCTGAACCATCCTCGTTAACGATAGCAGCAGTTAGGCTTCCAAAGAATTTGTCATCAATGTTAGAAGAAAAGTTGAGCTCAGACTCCCCAATAGAAAATCCTTCTTTTCCTCTCTCGCCTTCTTCACCGATACCAAAACCGGCAATTTCAGAAGTTTTTTTAGAAAAGGCGGAATATTTACCGTTTAAAATAACCCCTATTGACGGGTTAAATTTATTATCATAAATATTTCGAGTAGCGTTAGAGTTATCTAATGTTGAGTTATTTTTATCTAACTTATTTTCTAAGTCAGATATTCGACCCTCATATGAATTCTTAATATTATTAAATTCATTTCTAAGAGATTGCATTTCTGAATTAGCAGTTGCAAATGCAGGATTTCCACATAAAGAAGTTGCGAGCGCAATTTGTGCTATAGTTTTTATTTTAGTCATTTTTTTCCTAATAAGTTGTAATTTCTAAATATAAAGCAAAATAACCGCGCAGCATATCGTTGTTACGAGGTGTATTGCTTTAAAATTGATCTAGTGATTAGTTAGGAAAAGAAGGGAGGGGCTCTGGGGTTGAAGAACTTAACTTTGCCAGAAAAAAGTAATATTTCTTTTGGTATGGTTATTTTGAAAGTTAATAAATTTGGAGTTATTAACTTAGTTGGGTCGCTGTTTAATAATTTATTATGATCTGCGCTTAAGCAAATATTACAGACTTGACCATTATGTTCATGCTTTTCAAAGTCATATTCAGTAGCATGCAAAAGCGAGAATGCTTGCATACTAAGAAAGATGGCAATAATAAGTAATGAACTAAACTTTTTTACAAACATACTGTTTATTATTGTAGTTAAAAGTGTAGTTAAATTTGATAATTGGTATAATAATAACTTCCTCGTAAAGCGTCCTGGGCTTTTCATACTAGCCCGCTCTCGATCTTTCGACTATCGCTTCTTTTTCAAACCAGGCAAAACTGCACACACGCCATAAAGATAACTTAATATATTTTGATGGCTTTTCTTATATTTTTCAAGATATTTTTGATAAATGATAAGTAAAGAGATGAAGATAGATTATTTAATTTTTTAAGATGGTGGTTGGCCTAGCAAAGAGGGTAAACCCTCTATTCAGAATCTCCTCCCCATTTAAAATAATCCCGACCTTGTGCGCCCCTGGATAATATTTTCTAGTAGAAATTTTTTTGAAAGAACATTTCCTCCTAAAAAGAAATTGTTTTTTTTCAAAATTACCTTGTTTGATTTGAAAAATTTTACGAGAGAAGTTGTTATTTTTTAATAAAAAATAAACAGCATATTCAATTCTAACGTTACTTTGTCTAAGATTTTCTAAAACAAAAGAAAAGACAAGATCCTCACCAATTTTTACCTTGTCTTGGCAATTAAAATTAATAATTTTAGCGTTAATTCTTCCATACCCGACTAACTTTAAGGCCTTTTTATTTCCCTCTTTTAATAAGGTGCGAAGGGAGTGTTTAATCATTTTTGCGTCACAACCTTCTTGTTGCCATTTCTTAGTAATTCTTAAGCAAATTTCTGAATTATCCTTGGAAATATCATTAAGATTGTTAGCAACACTTCTTCTAACATACTCACTTTTATCATTTTTGAGATTTTCTAAGATTGGAAGAATTGGCGACGGGTCTTTTTGATATTTTTTTAAAGCGATCCCCCAAGGAAGTTTTGGTCTCAAACCTTCCGACGCAAACCTCCTAATATGACAATTTTTATCAAGAGAAAATTCTAACATTTTTTTTAAAGTTTTTTCTTCATATTTTAGAAAAAACTTTCTAATTGCAAACTCACTAGATCCAAAAGAGGTAAAAAATTGTAAAGCATCGATGGAAGTTTCAAAATCATCTAGACCAAATTTTTCCACAAAATCAGCAAAAATAATTAAAGACAAACTGCTATATTGAAACTTTTGAATGGTTTGGGCGGTATTTTTAAGAATTTTGATATTTTCTTGATAATTTTCTAATAAATTTTGATCGATGATAACAGAAATATGACGCATTCTCTCTTTTAAAGAGTAGTCTTTCCAATTTTGATTAAAAATCTGCTTCACAAAAAGATTTTTGTTAAATTTTTTACAAAATATTTCTAAATTTTCCGATAGATTGGTAATAAATTCTTGATTATAAATATTCTTTAAAAGCATTGCTTATTTTAAGGGGGATTTCGGTATAATACCAAATATCAAGCTTAACTACGCTGATTTAACAAAAAGATTTTCCTAAAAAACTCTTAGAATATTGGCAGTATTTTAAGTTTTTTAGAAAAAAATAGAAGGGAAATATCGCAGTTAAATTCGATAATTGGTGTAAATCACGGATTACAAATTTTTAATAGTCAGGTTAAAATTATAAGATCTCTGCTTCTTAGTGAAGCTTCCTAGATTTTCCTCGGAAACGCTGAGACCATAAGAAACGCAGCAACCATTATATACCAAACTATAGTTTCTGTTAATAATCTTGCCGCCAACCAGATCCTTAGAAAACCCAATATTGGCATTTAATTTTGAAGTTACCTGGATCCTAGTATTTGAATTCCACTGCTCTCTTTTGATATTGCTACTATTACTCCTTTTGAGTAGTAAATAATTACCTGAAAAATTTACCTTCCCAACAGAAACTGTGTAACTTAAATCATTTACTTCATTATTATAATCTGACTCACTGAGGTGAAAATTATATATAAGAGATATCTTTTTATTTTTATAGGCAACCTTCCCAACAATATTTGACTTATCATTGTCGTTAAAACCTCTAATTATTACATCTTGACTGGCGTCATTAAATCTTTGACTCTGACCAAGATTTAGATTATACTTACCTAACTGATTAAACAAATAGGCATTGAATCC
>JBLHPX010000029.1:0-8162 GCA_047624545.1 Ulvibacter sp. | reverse complement strand
TTACTAATATTTAGTATTTTCTTTTTAAAAAAATAATCAACAAGATAGTTGATATCATTGAGATGAGAGGTTGCAGATGTCCGATCGTTACCGCTTATGCAATTGGACCCATCATTATCGCGCTACCATTTTTTATAATTTCCTTAGCATTTTTTTATTAATGATTATCGGAAGAATTGTAGTAAAGTGGGTTAAGAGAAATTAAGGAAAGACACGGTTGAAGTTACGTTCTCAAATATTATAATATTACTGACAACTGCCTAAGTGTAGATTTAATAAAAATTTGTATCTTAAAGTTTAAATCATCTATCGTATATGCACGGGTAGATTCTGGCATAATACCAATTGTTCAAATTTAAAGTAGAAAAAGTAGCGCTTATCCTTGGCAAAGATAGGATCTTTATACAATCCTCCGTGCTGGAGAAAAGTTTAAGAAATCTCTACGGATATCCTGATTCCAGGTAACTATATTAATTGATAATTTTTTCAATCCAGCCGCCACCCATAACAGTATCATTGTCATAAAAAACGCAGGCCTGACCTTTAGTAATGGCTCTGTCGCCATCTTTGAGAATGATATTTGCTTTTAATATGTCGTTTTCATGGAAGAAGTTAATTTTTGCTTCCTTTTCTAGTGCAGAAGATCTGAGTCTAACTTTAAGAGTTATTTCTTTGTCTAAATCGTCGTCATTTCCAAGCCAGTTAATTTCTTTAATGACAAACTCCTTATTTAAGAGATATTTTTCCTCTCCAACAATAACTTTATTTTCTTTGGGATCAATTTTTATGACAAAAAGCGGGTCTTTTGAACTAAGTCCGAGGCCCTTTCTTTGGCCAATTGTGTAGTTAATTATCCCCTCATGAGTTCCAAGCTTTCTCTCGTCAACATGATAAATGTCGCCTTTTTTAAAAGCTTTTGGTCGATATTTTTCAACAATTTTAGCATAATTACCATCTGGAACGAAGCATATATCCTGACTATCTGGCTTGTTAGAGATTTCTAAATCTAGATCTTGTGCCAATTTACGAGTTTCCGATTTGTCCAAACCTCCCAAAGGAAATCTCAAGAAAGATAGTTGCTCTTTTGTGGTTGTAAAAAGAAAATAACTTTGATCCTTACTCGAATCTTTAGCTTTTAATAAAAGATTGTTTTTACCACCAAAGTCACGACGAACATAATGACCAGTTGCCAAAGAATCTGCTCCCAAATCTTTTGCAACCTTTAAGAGGTCTTTAAATTTTACGGTTTGATTGCATCTGATACATGGAATTGGGGTTTCGCCATTAACATAACTCTCGGCAAAATCTTCAATTACCGATTCTTTAAAAAGGTTTTCATAATTTAAAACATAGTGAGGGAAGTCGAATTTTTCAGCTATTTTTTTAGCGTCATAAATATCGGCACCAGCACAGCAAGCCCCTTTCTTTTTTAAAATTTCACCATGGTCATATAATTGTAAAGTGATGCCAATTACATCATAGCCAGATTTTTTTAAAAAAGCAGCAACTACGGAAGAATCGACTCCTCCAGACATCGCAACTACTATTTTTTTTTCATTTTCTCTAAAAATTTGACTTAAATTTATCATTTGGTAGTATACATACTTTCTTTATTACTCAACTTTTATACTAATGAATCAAGATTTTAGCAAGATAATTTTACTTTTCACAGCTTTTTTGCTCGCCGCTTTTATAGTTTCTACCTTAGTGAGGGTCGGATTGCTAATTGCGCTAAAAATATTTACCAATAAGCATATTGAGCATGATGAGGTTGTCAAAGCGGTAGAGCAAAAAAGGATGGAGAAGAAGGATGAAGATTTATATCGTGATAAAAGAAAAGAGGAGGAGATATACAGTAAAATGACAAAGTCAGGTGAACTAGAGAATGATGTTGATGAAGTGGAAATAGTTGACATAGTAAAGCCAGTTGGCTTTTGGACGTCGGTAATTTTGGGTCAAAAATTAACTTATTTAGTAAGTTCAGCAAAAATAATGAATAAAAATCGTAAAAAAGGTTTTTGGGTCAGTATGGTTGAGGCTCAAGGAATGGCCGCAGGAAGAGAGCGTGGTAAGGGAAGGTAGGTTTATTAAAATAATTATGACAAAAAAATCAACATATTCATGTGATCAATGCGGCACAATTCATACTAAATGGGCTGGAAAATGCCCCGATTGTGGTGCGTGGAATTCGTTGGTTGAGGAGTATGAGGTTGGTGGTTTCGGAGAAAATTCTGGCCTGGCAACGAATAATAAAAAATTAAGCTTAGATAGTGGTCAAAAAATTGACCTAGTTGACCTTGATCATAAGGTCCACAATGTTAATAGGATTAAAATTAATATTGAAGAATTTGACCGTGTAATTGGCGGTGGCATTGTGCGAGGTTCTGCTATTTTAATTGCTGGCGATCCCGGAATTGGTAAATCAACCCTTTTATTACAAACTGCATCTGCAATTTCTAGAGTTGGTAAGAAGGTTTTTTATATTTCTGGTGAAGAGTCGGTTGATCAAGTTTTGCTTCGTGCTAAAAGATTGGGCCTGACAAAAGATAAGGTAAAATTAGCATCTAGCACCAATATAACTGATATTTTAAAAACTTTAAATGCCAAAGATGCTCCAGATGTTGTGATAATTGACTCGATTCAAACCATGTTTATCGACAGTATGTCTTCGATTCCTGGTACTATTTCTCAAATTAGGGCCTGCACTTCGGAATTAAGCATGATTGCCAAAAGGAAATCTATTACTATGATTCTTGTTAGTCATGTAACGAAAGATGGTCAAATAGCTGGTCCAAAATTATTAGAACATATGGTGGATACCGTTCTTTATTTTGAGGGTGACAGGAATCAGCAATTTCGATTACTTCGTTCAATTAAAAATCGTTACGGACCAGCTGGTGAAATTGGCGTTTTTGAAATGAATGAGTTTGGGCTGGAAGAGGTTAGGAATCCAAGTCAACTATTCTTGTCTAATAGAAATGATAATATTTCTGGAACAGCGGTTTTTGCAGGAATAGAGGGAAGCAGACCTATTTTATCAGAAATTCAGGCTTTAATTACTCCTTCTTTTATGCCGTCACCTCGTCGCTCTGTTGTAGGTCTCGATCTAAATCGTCTCTCAATGATCATTGCCGTTTTAGGTTCTAGATTTGGCCTAAACCTATCGCAAAAAGAGGTTTACCTTAATGTTGTGGGCGGTTTAAAAATTTCTGAGCCAGCGGTTGATTTAGCAATATGCCTTGCCTTAGTTTCTGCTGCAAAAGACATTCCCCTTCCTAAGGCTAGCGTTGCTATAGGTGAGGTTTCTTTAACTGGTGAGGTTAGGATGGTTTCAAAAATTGATTTAAGAGTTAAGGAGGCGGCAAAATTAGGATTTAAAAATTGTATTCTTTCTAAGCATGTTCTGAAATTAAAAATTTGGAAAAATATTGAAAAATCAACTTCTGATATGAAAATGCACTATGTAGAGCATATACGAGACGTAGCTAAATTATATTAACTTTAGCTACAATATTTTTCTTTTGAGTTTATTTTAAGAATTTGATGTATATCCCGATACACTAAGATTCTTAAAATAAACTCAAAAGAAAAATCTTTTTGCTAAAGTTAACATAATAACACAAAATGATGCAAGGAGAGTGTTTTGAGCTTTAGGTGTGAATGCGGCTTTAGCCTAATTGCTATAAATAAAAACTAAAATAACCTAGATAATATAATTTTATAATAGACAAAATTAATGAAAAAAATATTTTATATTGCAATTTTTATAATTCTTTCGGCCTTTGATAATTACCCATTAATTGATAGTAATCATTATAATTGGGTTTTATATGAATATGAGTCCGAATCTAAAGGTAGAGAATGTTATGTTATGTCAAAACCAATAAAATCAGACAGCGATCATGGTCACAAAAGATCTCCTTACATCATGGTAACCAAATATCAAAATAATCAGAATGAGGAGCTCAGTATTTTTTCTGATTTTGAGTACAAATTAAGCAGTGAGGTGAAGATTCTAATAGGTGATTTTTCTTATAAATTATTTACTAAAAAAGATATGGCTTGGATTAGAACGAAGGAGGAGGATAAAAATATAATAAAGCAAATGCTTGAAGCTAAGATTTTTAAGGTCAGAAGTAACTCTATCTACGCTACTTACGCCATAGATGAGTATTCTATGAAAGGGTTTGTTAGAGCCTATAATAGAATGAAGGAAATTTGTAAAACTAATTAAGTGATCATTTTTAAAGATGATCGCAATGTGTCTATGTTTTATAAGACTCTTTGATTGCTGAGAGGTCAAAAGATAAAGAAAAAATATGTTTTAACTCGTATATTTTAAAGGTGGGAATTGGTATAAAGGGTATTATGCCAATTCCCAATCTCTAAGGAAGCTACTCAAAAATGAGAAACTTCCGACTCGGGTGAGCAAAATAGCTCCCCGTTATTTAGACGAGCTATCTGAGGAGAGATGGATGAAAAAATAGGCTCTAAGAATCTTTTGAGCATTAGTAAAATCATTTATTTGTAGTGGCTGAGCACCTACCTTAACAATATATTTTTGTTTTTAGGTTTTATTTTTAATCGAGATCATAAATGGCTATTTCAAGATTAAAAATAAAAAAATCAAGACAAAAGTAAAATCCTTGATATAGATTTAAGATTTCTCTGAAGAGTTAATTAGACTCCTTATTAACCAACTTATCTTTTCCAATCCAAGGCATCATTGTTCGAAGCTTTTCGCCAACCTCTTCAATTTGATGTTTTTTTGCATCCTTACGAAGTTGATTAAAGTTTTTGTTACCAGATTTTGCTTCTTTTATAAAATCTTGAACGAACTTACCTGATTGAATTTCGGTTAAAACCTGCTTCATTCTCTCTTTAGATTTGTCATCAACAATTTTTGGTCCAGAAATAAAGTCACCATACTCTGCCGTATTAGAAATTGAATAACGCATATTGGCAATGCCACCTTCGTAAAGTAAGTCAACAATTAACTTCATCTCATGTAAACACTCAAAATAAGCCATTTCTGGTGCATAGCCAGCTTCAACAAGAGTTTCAAAACCATTCTTTATTAACGAAGTAACTCCTCCACACAGAACAGCTTGCTCACCAAAAAGATCGGTTTCACACTCTTCTTTGAATGTCGTTTCAATAATTCCAGATCTACCGCCGCCAATCGCAGAAGCGTAAGACAAAGCAACAGTTAAAGCCTTACCAGAAACATCTTGAGCAACAGCAACTAAACAAGGAACCCCACCTTTTTTAACATATTCACCTCTCACAGTGTGACCAGGACCCTTTGGTGCAACCATGATTACATCAAGATCAGAACGTGCCTTAATTAAATTAAAATGAATATTTAAACCATGAGCAAAAGCCAGTATAGCACCTTTTTTTAGGTTATCCTTTAAGTTGTCTTCGTAGATATCAGCCTGAAATTCGTCTGGAGCTAAAACCATAATTAAATCTGCCCATTTAGCAGCATTTGCATTGGTTAAAACTTCAAAACCAGCATTTTGAGCTTTAGCGATTGATTGGGAATCTTCTTTTAAGGCAATTTTAACATCACTTACACCGCTATCTCGTAAATTCTGAGCATGAGCATGGGCCTGACTGCCGTAACCAATGATAGCAATTTTCTTTGACTTAATAATATTTAAATCAGCATCCTTATCGTAATAAATTTTCATTATATAATATTTAACTTGATTAACTCCTCTTTTAAGGATTTTTGTAATTCGATGTCAGGCTCTGATAGTGGCAACCTGAATTCATTTTCGCAAATTCCTGCCAAATAACAAGCATATTTTACAGGAATTGGATTTGTATTTGCAAATAATAATTTATTTAAATTTAACAAATCATTTTGAATCCGCATAGCGCTATTAAAATCTCCAGCCTCAGATAGTCTTTGCATAGAGGAGCATAATTTTGGTACAATGTTAGCGGTAACCGAAATAATTCCATCGCCACCTAATTGATTAAATTCTACCATAGAGGGGTCTTCGCCAGAAAGAATAGAAAAATCCTTATCTACCATTTTTTTTAACTTTTTAACTCGAGATAAATCTCCGGTGGCATCTTTAACACCAATAATATTCTGTAATTTAGAAATTTTGGCAATTTCTTCATCAGAAATATCAACCATCGTTCTCGATGGCACATTGTAAACAATAATTGGCACATTTGAATTGTCATTAATAGCTTTATAATGTAAATAAATCCCTTCCTTTGTTGGCTTGTTGTAATATGGAGCAACAATTAGTGCCGCACTAACTTTGTGATTTTCTGCTTTTTGAGTTAAAGAAATTGCCTCCCTAGTGCAGTTTGATCCGGTTCCAGCAATGATTTTAATTCTATTATTTACGACGCTGACCGCTAATTCAATTAAATAATTATGTTCATCGTGACTAAGTGTTGGTGATTCACCTGTTGTTCCGCATGGCACAATACCATCAACACCTCCAGCAATTTGATCCTCAATTAAGCGTGCAAAAGCATTTTCATCAATTTTACCATCTTTAAATGGTGTTATTATAGCTGTAAATAAACCTTTTAACATTAAAAAATAATTAAAATAATTTTGGACTCAGCATAAAAAAACCTAGATTGATCACATTGTTTGGGGCAATATTTATGTATATTTGTACCAAAAACTGGTCATTATTTAGGCTAAAAATAGAGTGTTAATTATATTATGATATTAAGGCGAAATATTATTGTAAAGAAGTTATTGACAGTAAAAACAATGGATGCTATACATTTTATACCAAGCTTTATTTAATTTAGGCTAAAAATAGCAAATAAGGATAATTAGCTACAATTACATTGGTAGATTTTTCAGAGGTTCCTATGTAATATTGTAACCATTAATACTAGGCTTCTGACTTATTTGTAAGTTGAATTAAATATTACTGTCTCAATCGACTAACACCTCAATCAATACGGACCTAAATAATGGAAGAAAAAGCAATTAAAGTTGTCAATGCCAAAGAACACAATCTCAAAAATGTCTCGATAGATATTCCAAAAAATCAATTAGTTGTTGTTACGGGTCTTAGCGGCTCAGGAAAATCATCATTAGTGTTTGACACGGTTTATGCTGAAGCGCAAAGAAGATATATTGAGAGTCTATCAGTTTACGCTAGGCAATTCTTGAACATGCAAAGTAAGCCAGATGTAGAGTCTATCTCTGGACTTTCTCCAGCAATTGCTATTAGTCAAAAAACTACCTCAAGAAATCCAAGATCTACGGTTGCAACTGTGACTGAGATTTATGATTATATGAGATTATTATTCGCTAAGATTGGCGTTCCTCACTCTCCAGAAACTGGACTTCCCATCTCTAATCAATCCTCATCACAGATGGTGGAGCAAATTAAAAAATTACCAGATGGTACCAAATTATATATTTTAGCGCCAATCGCTAGAGGTCAAAAGGGAGAGTTTAGAAGGGAGATAATAAATATCAAAAAACAAGGGTTTGCTAGGTTAAAAATAAATGGTAAGGTTTACAAATTAAACGAACCAATTCCAAAATTAGAAAAAACTAAAAAGCATGATATCGAGGTTGTGGTTGATAGAATTGTTATGTCAGAAAGCCTTGGCAACAGAATTGCTGATTCCGTAGAAACAGCTTTAAAACTTTCTGAGGGCTTAATTTTTGTAGAAATTGTTGCTGTACCCGATGGTTGCACGCAATACAAGAAAAAAGACATAATTACTTTCTCAGAAAAATTTTCTTGCCCAGTTTCTGGATTTACTATTACTGAAATTGAGCCAAGATTATTTTCTTTCAATAGTCATTACGGCGCTTGCGAAGTTTGCGATGGACTGGGTACCGAGCTTTTCTTTTCTGAAGAACTGGTAGTTCCTGATGAAAATTTATCACTACAGGAAGGTGCTATAGTCGTTTGGCAAGGATCAGAATCTAAGCATTTTGGACAAATATTGACCGCCCTTGGTGAGAAATATAAATTCGCTCTTGATGTGCCATTTAAAGAGTTAAATACAGAGGTTAGAAAAATTATTTTCTATGGTATTGAAGGCGAAATTGAAATGAAATATCAGGATGGATTTAGAACTTATACTGTTAAACACACATTTGAAGGGGTAATAAATTATCTAAAATTTCAATATAATGATTCCAGTAAATC
>JBLHPX010000028.1:0-8255 GCA_047624545.1 Ulvibacter sp. | reverse complement strand
AAAACCTCAAGAACTAAAATAGTACCATCAACCATTATGTCTCTTGACCTAGTAATTAAATCATCATCAAAAATAGAAGCTTCATAGATGCCATAAGGATCAGACATGGTAAGATAAGAATATCGACCTTTGGCGCTTGATTTGTGTCTACTGTAAGCAACCGAGCCAAACAACTTGATAATTTGATTATTTTTAGCTTCTAACTCTAGAAATTCCGACGTCAGAATGCCTCTTTTTTGCAAATCCTCAATATAATCTTCAGTTGGATGTTCGTTAGGAAAAAAGCCAAAAGCTTCAAACTCCCTTTCTAACCTCTCTTTTTTTTCCCAATTCTTACAATCTATTAAATCTGGTATTTTATCCTCGAGACCAACTTCATGACTAAAAAGACTCATTTGTGGGTTACTTCTTTCCTTCTCCTGTTGAGACGAAAAACGAGATAGAATTTCTTGAGATTCTAGAATTTGATGACGATTTTTATGAATATTATCAAAGGCTCCAGATTTTGCCAAAGCTTCAATTGATTTTTTATTAACAAATCTTGAGCCGGCACGAGATGTAAAGTTATAAATATCAGAAAATTTACCATCCCTATCTCTTTCCTGACAAACTCCATCAAGCATCTTTAAGCCAACAGCTTTGACAGCTCCAAGTCCAAATCGAATTGCTAATTCCTGATTATTATGATTAAATTTTTTGACCTTGATGGCACACATTTGGTTTTTTATACTGATGTAGTAGATTATGTCCTACTAAAACTTGTAAACAAATTTTAAATCCTACATTTTCAGAGGTGGTTTTGACAAAGAATCTAATCTAAAACTCCCCCCACAAACAAAAGAACTAAATCTGTGAAGAAACTTTAGTAATGACTGTTTTTTTAATTATGCCGAAATCCACCCTTATATTACTCCTCAGACTCGTCAATTTCCTCCTCCTCACTACCTGCGATTCTAGCCACTGAAGAAACCTTTTCAGAAGTAGTTTTGATTAAAGTAACGCCTTGAGTATTTCTGCCAGAAACCCTAACATTGTCAATCTTAGTTCTAATCAAGGTACCTTGATTAGTAATTAACATCACTTGATCCTTATGGTCAATAGGGAAGCTGGCGACAACTTCTCCGTTCCTCTTAGAGGTAACAATATTGGTAATACCAATACCGCCACGATTAGTAATACGATATTCATAAGCAGAGGTTCTTTTACCGTAACCATTTTCAGTGATAGTTAAAATAAATTCCTCGTCTAAAGCCATGTTATGAACCTGATCTTGAGATAAATCAGAATCTATTTTTGGCAATTTTTGTGGAATAGCATCAATTAGATCGATTTCTTTATTATTTTTAATGTCATCATTAAAAATTAAAGCATCTTTTAAATTAATTCTTTTATTGGTTGGAATTTTAAGATATTTTTCTTTAGATAGCATATCAGCATCAGAATGCTTTAAGATTGACATATCAATTACCTCATTACCCTTGTCAAGTTTAATACCTCTAACTCCGGTTGAATTTCTGCTTTGAAAAACTCTTAAAGATTCCGAAAAGAAGCGAATTGACTTACCATTTTTAGTAGAAAGCATGATATCATCCTTATCAGAACAGATACTAACGCCAATTAAAGATTCACCCTCATCTAATTTCATAGCAATTTTACCGCCAGCCCTAATATCTGCGAATTGATCCATAGAATTTTTACGAATTTTTCCAGAAGCGGTTGCAAAGGCAATATTTAAATTCTTCCAAGATTCTTGATCCTCAGGAAGTGACAAAATTGTAGTAATTTTTTCATCCTGCTCAATAGGAAGTAAGTTAACTAATGCTCTACCCTTAGCTTGTGGCGAAGTTAATGGTAATTTATAAGTTTTCATACGGTAAACCTTACCCTTATTAGAGAAAAATAAAATTGGAATATGGGTGTTGGCAATAAAAATATTAACCGCAATATCTTCATCTTTTACATCCATACCACTCCTACCTTTACCACCCCTTCTTTGAGATTTGTAAGTTGACAATGGAACCCTTTTAATGTAGCCATTCATAGTTGCAACCACAACCATATCTTCTTTTGGAATTAAATCTTCAATATTACATTCTAGCTCAGATTCTTCAATTTTTGACCTTCTTGGCACTGCAAACTGATCTTTAACTTCGTGTAACTCAGTCTTTATGATGCTCATTAGTTTTTCACGATCAGAAAGAATTACGGTATATTCAGATATTTTAACAGATAATTCTTGAATTTCAGCATCAATTTTGCCCATCTCAAGACCGGTTAATTTAGCTAACCTCATATCTAGAATAGCTCTAGCTTGTGTCTCAGTAAAATAAAATTTACCATCCTCAACTATATTACCCTTATCTTGAATAAGGTTAATAATTGACTGAATAGTACCAACTGGCCAGTTTCTAACAAGTAACCTCTCCCTAGCCTCCGTCACATCTTTAGAAGACCTAATTAAAGCCACGACTTCGTCAATATTAGCAACCGCAACTGCAAGACCAATTAAAATATGAGTCTTATCCCTAGCTTTATTAAGCAAAAAGTTAGTTCTTCTAACGACAATATCCTCCCTAAATTTAGCAAAAATTCTAATGACATCCAAAAGATTTAAGAGTTCTGGACGACCGTAATTAAGGGCCAACATATTAACACCAAAACTTTTTTGCAGCTCAGTAAAGCTATAAAGTTGACTAATAATAACGTCAGCAATCGCATCCCTCTTAAGATCAATAACAACTCTAACGCCATCACGATTAGATTCATCTCGAAGATCGGAAATGCCTTCAATCTTCTTCTCTTTAACTAGATTGGCAATTTTTTCAACTAGTTTAGCCTTATTAACTTGATAAGGAACTTCACTAATAATAATTGATAGTTTTTTACCTCTTTCTTCAATGTTACATCTGCCCCGGATAACAACCGAACCACGCCCAGTATTTGCTGCACTAGTAAAACCAGATTTACCGTAAATAATGCCAGCAGTTGGAAAATCGGGACCAGGAATAATCTCAATTAACTCCGAAACCGTTAGGTCGTTATTGTCAATATAAGCTAAAAGACCATCAATAACTTCACCTAGATTATGTGGGGGTATGTTGGTTGCCATACCAACGGCAATACCACTACTGCCATTAACAAGTAAATTTGGAAATCTGGCTGGTAAAACCATAGGCTCCCTTTCTGATCCGTCGTAATTTGGTACAAAATCAACCGTATTTTTATCTAAATCCTCCAGCATAATATGAGATATCTTCTCTAAACGAGATTCGGTATATCTCATTGCTGCTGGTGGATCATCATCAATTGAACCAAAATTACCCTGACCATCAATTAAAGTCACTCCCATAGAAAAATCCTGAGCCATTCTAACCAATGATTGGTAAATAGCAGAATCACCATGAGGGTGATACTTACCCATTACTTCACCGACAATTCTAGCTGATTTTTTAAATGGTTTATTAAAATCGTAACCACCCTCATACATAACATAAAGGATTCTTCTGTGAACCGGTTTAAAACCATCGCAAACATCCGGAATGGCACGAGAAACAATAACACTCATAGCGTAATCCAGGTAAGATTTTTTCATCTCACTACTTAGATTAACAGGTACAATTTCTTTGTTATTTGCTATTATATTCATTTAAATTTATATAAAAATTATCTTGTAAGACCCCTTATGTAAGTGTGGGTAATTTGATTTTTAAGGCAATCTAATAAAGGTCCTTTAATGCTATTTTATCTCAGAGATTCTTAATGTAAATAGCCTTCTGAATTGATATAATCTCCAATACCAATTCAACTTCAAATATTTTGATATAATGCCAGATTCCGCAGTAAAAGAATATTAGATAATTTTACTAAGTATAGATTTTATTGATATAATTAACAAAAACTTCTGAGAACGATATTGAATTCCACCTAAAACTAACTATGCTACGTCAAATCAGTGATACCCCTAGGTGCCACAAAATGTTTGATAATTTTGATTCACAACTTTTGGAGGGAATTTATAATAGTGATCATTATCTTTCTCATCAAAAGGCGTTGCCAATATTTTAATAAGTTGATTCATTTTTGAAAAATCATTATCTTCAACCGCACTCTTTATAGCCTCTTCCACTAGGTGGTTACGAGGAATGAATACTGGATTAACAAGGAGCATTGCCTGTGATCGCTCTTTTGTGGATCTGGACTCAAATTTTAAACGCTCTTTAAATACTGATTCCCAGATATCATAATCCAAACTATTAGAGAATAAATTTTTAATATCTTTATCATTTGTATTTCGATCGGAAACAAAGCATAAATAACGAAAAGCGAGTGTATAATCGACCCGATGTTTTTCCATTAATTCAAGAAAGTTTTGAATTAATTTCAGGTCATTTTCTTGAGCATTAAGCAAGCCAAATTTCCTTCTCATACCTTCTAGCCAATATTGATCGAAAATTTTATAAAAAGCTTCCAACTCTGTTTCAGCAATGTTAGTAGCTTTATCTATATTAGGGTTGATTAAAGGCAGTATTGATTGCGCAAAGCATGTTAAATTCCACTTAGCAACATTAGATTGATTACCAAAAGCATATCTTCGATTCTGATCTATAGAGCTAAACACAGTATTTGGATCATAAATGTCAATAAAAGCACAAGGTCCGTAATCAATGGTTTCACCACAAATACTCATATTATCAGTATTCATAACGCCATGAACAAATCCGTTCATCATCCAACTCGATATTAATTTTGCCTGAGACTCAATTACTGACTGAAGTAAGGCATGATATGGATTAACTGCCTGAGAACATTTTGAATAATGGCGATTTATGGTATAGTCTGCAAGATTCTTAACTGCCTCTTGATCACCAGCAGCAGCAAAATATTGAAAGGTTCCAACCCTAATATGACTTGAGGCAATTCTAGTAAATATACCTCCCGGTAAAATATTCTCACGCAGCACAGTTTCGCCAGTTGTGACCGCAGCTAAAGCGCGAGTAGTTTTGATGCCAAGAGCATTCATAGCTTCACTGACAATATATTCACGAATTACCGGACCAAGAGCGCTCCTTCCGTCACCATTGCGAGAAAATGGAGTTCGTCCCGACCCCTTTAATTGGATATCAAAACTTTGCCCCTTTTTATTAATAATTTCTCCCAACAAAATTGCCCTGCCATCACCTAGTTGAGGAGTAAAATAACCGAATTGATGCCCTGCATATACAGCGGCAATAGGATCTGCTCCAGCAACTATACAGTTTCCAGAAAAAAAATCTACACCCTCTTTACTTTGTAACTCCTCTATGTTCAAGCCAAACTCTATTGCCAACACTTTATTTAGTTGAATTAAGGCGGGCTTTTTTACTGGTAATGGATTTAAACGTCTATAAAAATGATCTGGCAGTTTGTTGTAAGAATTATTAAAAGATAATCCTGCGAAAGATTTTTTAGGCCTCATAATTGGTATTATATCAAAAAAATAGGATAAAAAATGGCTTGATAATTGAGTAAGAGCTAAAGAGACAGCTAGCTAAAATAAGTTAATGACCATACTAACCTAAATTAACTAACCACAATTATAGTACATAATAATAAATAAGTTTTCAACCCAAATTATTCGTGTTACAACCCCTGCCAAAATGAGTAAAGCTACCTTGACTCCCACGCAGTCCAAACTAAGTAATAACAATTATCAAATCTAACCTATACATTTAACAAAAAATTTTTCTTTTATATTTTTCTGAAAAACTATTAGAATATTGGTGGTATTTTGAATTTTTTAGAAAAAATAGAAGAGCAAGTATTGCAGTTAAATGTGTAGTTAAATTTAATAATTGGTATAATGTGGCTGATATGTAGATATTGCCACTTATTACGACCACAACTTAATTAATAAATATTAATAAATCTAAAATCCTCTCAATACATCTCTCATGGAATATAAGCCATTTTCTTGACCACTAGCCCAAATTGCAGCACGGATAGCGCCCTTAGCATATATTATTCTATTTGATGCTTTATGAGTTAACTCAACCCTCTCTCCATCACTAGCGAAAATTACCGAATGATCGCCAATTACATCACCACCCCTTAAGGATGCAAAACCAATCTCATTTTTCGATCTTTCCCCCGTAATACCATCTCTAGTTCTTTTGGCGACTTCTCCAAAATTCAAACCTCTACCATTCGCAACCGCCTCACCAAGAGAAAGAGCCGTTCCAGATGGGGCATCTTTTTTATAACGATGATGCATTTCAATAATTTCGGCATCATAATCTTCATGAAGAATTTTTGCTACCTTTTCAGTTAAATTCATTAATAAATTTATTCCTATCGACATATTAGTAGAATAAACAATCTTGGTTTCTAACCCTGCCTCATAAAGATTTTGCTTTTGAGATTCAGTAAGGCCAGTAGTTCCGCAAATTAGAATTTTTTTATATTCTACAGCTTTTTTAGCACACAAAATTGATAATTCTGGAGATGAAAAATCAATCACAACCTCAGATGATTGAAATAATGCATCCACATCACTACTGGCGTCAAGGTTTAAACCTTTAATAGCAGTAATCTCGCCAATATTTTTACCATCCAGACCTGATTTTTTGTCAACCAAGCCAAAAGCTACTTCTGTAATGTCATTTTTATAAACTAACTGAGCTATTTGAGCCCCCATTCTACCATTTATACCTGTAATTCCTATTTTCATATATTATATTTTTACCACACCAAAATTATTTGAAGAACCTTGGTAATGAATTAATCAATGGGATCAATTTTTAACTAAGCAGTTACAAGCAGCCTTAACCATTGATCGGACCCTTGTAATATAGGAAACTCTTTCCTTTTCAGAAATAACTCCCCTAGCATCAAGTAAATTTAAGATGTGACTAGCTTTCAAAGCCTTCTCATAGGCTGGAATTGGCAAATTATTACTAATTAAGTTATTGGCCTCAACTTCGCACTCAGTAAAATTTTGTAGTAAAATATTTTTATTAGAATGTTCCAGAATATAAGAGGAATTTTGCCTCTCTGTCTCTAAGAATATATCACGATAAGTTATTTTATCAACTCCTTCTCCGCCATTCCAATTAATGTCAAAAATATTATCAATATCTTGAATATGCATTGCGATTCTTTCTAGACCATAAGTAATCTCAACTGGAATCGTTGAACATTCAATGCCGCCAATTTGTTGCATATAGGTAAATTGAGTAATTTCCATACCATTATACCAGACTTCCCAACCAAGACCGCTAGCTCCAACGGTTGGATTTTCCCAATCATCCTCAACGAAGCGAATGTCATTATTTTTAATATCAATACCGATTGCGGTTAAAGATTTTAGAAATAATTCCTTAATATTGTCTGGCGCAGGCTTTAAAATTGCCTGAAATTGATAATATGATCCTAAACGATTCGGGTTGTCACCATAACGACTATCGGTTGGTCTTCTGCAAGGTTGAACATAGGCAATATTCCAATTTTTACGAATTAAAGATTGTAAAATAGTTGCAGGGTGCAGGGTACCAGCGCCAACTTCAATATCAATTGGTTGCAAAATAGCACAACCAGCTTCTGACCAATAATTTTGTAAATTAAAAATAATGTCCTGAAATGATAATTTTTTTGTCATAAATTAATATCTCGTTAAACATTTCAGAATATGGTAATAAAATTAAAATGTAAATGAGTTTCAATCTGATCTTCTGGTATATTTAAATTTTTTTCCCTGATTATCGTAATATCTAGTAATATCCATATCTTTAAAAACCCCCATATTAAGATTTTCAACATCATCATTCATAACATTTTCTATTAATCCATTAGTAAATTTTGGTGTCGCTCCATTGTTGGCATAATTAGCCCCCTTCATAGAAAATAATTTCATTCTCCAATCTCCATAAATACTATCTAATGTCGCTACATTATAAATAAAATTTTGTAGAATATTGGATATCTCTCGAATATCGCAGGGGGCTAAGGCTACATAGTCTGCTAAAAATGAGAAAACTGGCTTTTCTGAGGTAAATTTAATATTACACTGGACAGAGTTGGAGTTACTAACATTAAAAATTACCTCCTTACCTTGGAGGTTGCCATCTATATGAAAGATATCAAAATCATAGCCCGTCTCTTCACCACTAACCACCGTAACTCTATCTTTACTAAAATTGAATAAAATAAAAAATTGCTGATCAAACTTTGAAATATTTATAAATTTCTCTAAATTTTTATCTTCAATAGTAGAAAACATA
>JBLHPX010000027.1:0-8480 GCA_047624545.1 Ulvibacter sp. | reverse complement strand
GCATATCTAAATCCTTCCACCTTTAAAAGAATATTAGTTATTTTATTAACAATAAAAAGTGATGGGTGGCACGAAATTTCAATTACATCCTGACCTGTGTAACTATTTGGAGACCTAAAATAAGTGATCAAAGCCTGATCTATAATAGAGCCATCCTGAATATCAATAATGTTGCAAAAAGTTGAGACACGATTCTGTAGCTCAACCTTGATTCCAAAAAATTTTAATGAAGATAGGGAGTTTTCTCCAGATAACCTAAAAAGAACTAGAGAGGATTTGGTGTATAAAGAGTAGCCTAAATTAGCAAATATCGTAGTCAATATTTACTCTCTTTCAAGGGTTATTCTATATTTTGAACTTAAATAATCAAGAATCTCATTAAGCTCAACCATAGTTAAGGAATTGTTATATACTATTAACTCAGAAATATCACCCTGAAAACCTCCACTACCAGCTCCTAATGTAGCAGATACTATTGAGGGAATACTTTCATCATCACTAGCGGTGGTAGTTGGGGTTATAGTTTGATTAGTAGAATTAAAAAACACCCCTTTATTCCTATAATATGCAAGACCCTCAGGAGCGGAGCCTATTGCAGACGAAGCAAAAGAGATGTAATTAATAGTCGGACCAGCAGGAGCCGCAACATTAACTACCTGAGTACCATTTTTTTCTATTTGAAAATTATTAGCATCATACTCAACAACCAAATTGTTAGAGTCAATTAAGATCCCAGTATCGTCACTTCTTTCTTCAACAATAAATATTGAAAAATTCGTTCCAGTTATATGTTGCAAGGAGGGTCTAATATTAACAGTATTGTTACCATCAAAAGTAACGGAGGGTAATCCATTAATCGAAGACTCATTATAAACAGGACCGTTAACAATAAAACTAGCAGGAGTAAAGTAGTTAGTCAGATTCTGCCAGCCAGAACTAATAGTTTGAGAGTCATAAGTGTCATCTGATGACAAACTGGCAACCGATACCGTCTCTAACCAAATAGCTAAACCCTCTACAGCAGAAACTGGAGAACTAGCAGTCAAAGATTGAGAAGAAGTTATTCTAGAAGTTCTGATCATACTCTTGCCAGCACTAACGGAGGCTAATAAAATGCCAATAATTAGCAAAACAACCGAAACCTCCAAAAGAGAAAAACCTAGCCTGAAATTATTTTTCATAATTTTAAAATGTTGATATTAAATTAAGATATATTCACTTATTACGATGAGTATTAAGAGTCACTTAAAACTATATTATATTTTGCTTCAAAATAATTGAAGATGTCTATCATTTCTCTTTGCCTTAACCTTCTATTAAAAATTATTACTTCAGAAAGGTTGCCAATATAAGAATGGTCAGAATCTCCAATCCTAATTACATCTCCCATAGATTGGGTAGCAAATCTGACATCGCCACCACCCTCTATAAGAGCGGTAGCGGCTGGCATAGGGCCAGACTCAGGAAGTCTTTGATTACGATAATAATTAAAGCCTTGTCGCAAAATAATGTTGTCATTAACCTCAAAATCAGCATCATTGAACAAAGTTAAATAATGTAAAGATGGTCCAGAAGTTACGTTAACATCGAGGGTGGAAGCGCCGCTTGCGTTAGTAACTGCCAACTGATCAGATGTATTATAATAAATGTTTAAACCTGTACCACTGATTGCTCCATCGCCATTAGATGTACTTATTATACGTCTTTCTGCAGTAGGATTTCCGGCGTCCCTCTTTTCAAGAATAAAAATAGTTAAATCGGTTTCCTCCAACAAACGAGCGATACTAGGAACATTTAAATATTGCTCACATAATCCAGCGTCACAAAGTCCAGAAAACCTAACAGAAGGAATATGATTAATAGCATCTTTTATATACATAGGGACGTCAGTACTGCCATCCATAATAGCGGAGCCAATATTGTAAAAAGGTGAGTTATTTGACCATAATACCACTCCCTCCCCTTCACCTGCATCTTGAAAACTTGTTGGTAAAGAAGATTCAAGCCATAACACAAGATCTCCCATCCCGTATATTGAGGAATTTGCAGATAAGTTTCGTGCAGAAGCTAATTTAGACCTCTTTACAAGGTCAGTGCCCGTAGTAATTGCGGCAATTAAAACCCCTATAATTAATACTACAACCGAGATTTCAATTAGAGAAAAACCTAATTTATAGTTTTTTTTCATCGCTATTTTACTTTTTATTTATTTGAAAATATTTAAATTTAATAACACCTACAAACCCCTAATAAATTTTAGTTTTAACCGCAAACATTAAGCAGTAAAAACCAAACTTAGAGGTAAAATTAACAAGCGCCACCAACCAATACCAATTTATCGAATTATCTGCGACCACCTAAGAAAGTCAAGAAAAAATTCATTTTAATTCTGAATCCCGATACAGGCAAACGTTTAAAACAAAGCCAAAACCTATCAACATAGTTGCGGTTATTGTTCCGCCGTAAGACATAAAAGGTAATGGAGCCCCTACAACCGGAAGTAGACCGATGGTCATTCCAATATTAATAAAAGAATGAAAAAAGAAAATAGAACTCATACCAACTATTACTAATCTAGAGTATTGATTTAAACTTTTTGAAGCCAATAAAATTGAGATAAAAGTAATCAAGGCACATAAAAGAATTACAGAAACAGAGCCAATAAAACCAAACTCCTCAGATAAGATAGTAAAAATAAAATCTGTCTGCTTTTCTGGCAAAAACCCCAACTGAGTTTGGGTCCCATTAACAAAACCCTTACCAAAAAGACCGCCTGATCCAACCGCAATTTTCGACTGGATAATGTTGTAACCACTACCCATTGGGTCATTATCTGGATTAAAAAAATTTATAATTCTATCCTTCTGGTAATTGCGCAAAACAAAATACCACAAAATAGGTGTGGATACTAACCCAATAACTGCCGTTAAAATAAATTTCCACATCATAACCCCAGCTACAAATAAAATTAAAAACCCTACAAATAATAAAATTAAAGCAGTACCAAGATCAGGCTGTTTAAACACTAAATAAGCGGGAAACATTATAAGAATCAGGGGGATTATAATATATCTTACCCGCTCAATATCTTCAGATTCAATATTATGAAAATATTTAGCTATAGAAAGTACTAGAAACACTTTCATAATCTCAGAAGGCTGAACGGTTATAAAGCCAACTCTAAACCACCTAGTGGCACCCATGGCATAATGCCCATAAAAGTAAACAAACAATAAAAGCAAGAGTCCTAATAAATAAAACTTATAGACATGACGAAACCAAAAATTAATATCGGTGATTGCAATTAATATCATTACAGGAAAAAATAATAAAAAATATATAAGCTGCCTTAACATCCACACCTTATAATTACCACCAGCAGCAGAATATAACATTGCCAGACCAATTAAAGATAAAATGGCAATAGAACATATTAAGGACCAATTTAACCTGGCTATTTTACCTATAACACTTTCTTTGTCTAATTGATGTTGCATAATTATATTGATTATTGCAAAATTTACAGCATTGTACTAACTATCAAATTTAACTAACAAATCTCAATTTAGCAAAAAGAGCTTTTCTTTAAAGTAAATTTTTCTAAAAAACTCTTAGAATATCGGGGTTATTTTGAGTTTTTTAGAAAAATTAAATATAAAAAGAAAAATATTAATAGTTGAATGTGTAGTTAAATTTAATAATTGGTATTACACCCTATAGCTTTACTTAGAAGCTTTAAGTGCCCTTGGTCCGATTTTAAGATCTAAGATTATCAAAAATTGATCAAGTAAAACTTTATATTAGATAAATAATTTAAATAAAACATGTCAAATAATCAAGAATATACCGCAAGTTCAATTAAAGTCTTAAGAGGTTTAGAAGCTGTTAGAAAAAGACCAGGTATGTATATTGGAGATACGGATGATGGTAGCGGCCTTCACCACATGGTTTATGAAGTTTTAGACAACTCAATTGACGAATCATTAGCTGGGCATTGCGATAATGTTGAGGTTGTCATTAACACTGACAACTCAATAACAGTTTCTGATAATGGTCGCGGTATTCCAACGGATATTCATCAAGAAGAAGGTGTGTCAGCAGCAGAAGTTATTATGACCAGACTTCATGCAGGAGGAAAGTTTGATCAAAATTCATACAAAATATCAGGTGGCTTGCACGGCGTTGGCGTATCTGTAGTAAATGCATTGTCAGACTGGCTAAAACTTAGGATATGGAAAGATGACAAAGAATATCTTATCGAGTTTAATGATGGAGAAGCAGTGGAACCGCTCAAAGAAATTGGAGCTGCAAAAGGTAAAAAGGGTACCGAGATCACATTCCTACCTTCAGCAAGTACCTTTGCCATTACAGAATTTAGTTTTTCTACATTAGAACATAGACTGAGAGAGTTGTCATTCCTAAATTCAGGAGTAAGAATTAACTTAAAAGATATAAGAAGTGATGAGCCAAAAACAATTGAACTACTTTATAAGGGTGGAGTCGAAGCTTATGTCAAATATCTAGATCGTAATAAAAATCCAATAAATCCACCAATAAATATCTTGGGATCCGATAATAGCGGTATTAGTGTTGAGATCTCGATGTCCTGGAATGACAGTTACAGTGAGAATATTTTATGTTTTACCAATAATATCAGGCAAAGAGATGGAGGAACCCATCTTGCCGGAATGAAGGCAGCCTTAACAAGAGCGGTCAATAGTTATATATCGAATAACAATCTATTCAAAAAAGAAAAATTAACTCTTTCGGGAGAAGATATTAGGGAGGGCTTAACTTGCGTTTTATCTACTAAAGTTCCAGATCCAAAATTCTCATCACAGACTAAAGATAAATTAGTTTCAAGCGAGGTTAGGAGTTGTGTTGAAACGGTAGTTTCTGAAAAATTATCAGAATGGTTTGAGGAACATCCTAGTGATGTCAAAAATATCATCAGTAAAAGTTTAGATGCAGCTAAAGCAAGAGACGCCGCCAGAAAGGCTAGAGAATTAACTAGAAGAAAATCAGTATTGGAAGTTAGTAATCTTCCTGGAAAATTAGCAGATTGCCAAGAAAAAAGTCCAGAATTAAGTGAAATATTTATTGTTGAAGGTAATTCAGCTGGAGGATCGGCAAAAGGCGGTAGAAACAGAGAATTTCAAGCAATATTACCAATCAGGGGTAAAATTTTAAATGTAGAAAGATCAAGATTTGACAAGGTTCTTGCTTCGCAAGAGGTAGGGACAATAATTACCGCTCTTGGAGCTGGCATTGGAGATGAATTTGATCCAGAAAAAATTAGATATCACAAAATTGTTATCATGGCCGATGCCGATGTTGATGGATCTCATATTAGAACGTTATTATTAACATTCTTTTTTCGCTATATGCCAAAATTAATTGAGAGAGGTTTTTTGTACATAGCTCAGCCTCCACTTTACAAAGTAAAAAAAGGAAATAGCGAGGTTTACCTAAAAAATGAGGATTTTATGCAAGAATATCTTATTAATAATGCTATTTTAGATGCCGTACTAGAAACGAAGGCTGGAGATATTGCTGGTTCTGACTTAAAGAACTTTATTGCAAAAATTAACCAATTCAACAATCTTTGCAACAGAGTTTCAAGGATATTGCCAGAAAATATCGTTCAAATTGCAGCCATTAATGGTGCTTTCGATAAGGAGTGGCTAGAAGATAACGACTTGGCAGAAAGAATTGCACGCCAAGTTATTAAAAAATTACAAGATAGTAGTGATGACATAAAATGGGACTATAAAATTGCCGACAATATTACTATAATTTCAGAAATCAGGGGCATTAAAAATTCAATCATTATTGATAAAAATATTCTAAATATGGCTGAGGCAATTGCTTTAAATAAAATCAAAGACGAAATATTAGAAGAGTTCGAGTCATCGGTCACATTAAATAAAAAAGATAGTAAATTTATAGCCAACACCCCCTCTGAATTAATGGAATTCATTAATGAAATTGGTAAAAAAGGACTATCTATTCAAAGATTTAAAGGTTTGGGAGAGATGAATGCTGACCAACTATGGGAGACCACCTTAGATCCAGAAAATAGAACATTACTGCAAGTTAAGATTGATGAATATGATACTGTAGACGAAACATTCTCAATGTTGATGGGTAACGTAGTTGAACCAAGAAGGGATTTTATTCAACAAAATGCCCTTGATGTTGTAAATTTGGATGTATAAGAGTTCTATAAAATAACGCTAACTAACTGATATTGTTATCAAAAATAGCCATATTAACAATAATATTACCCCTATTAACGTCTTGTGGTGTAAAAGCGTTTAGGTTTCCGAATACAACGGATCATTTTAAAAGTGATTTAGCAAAAGCTGATCCAGATTTTAAACTCGGATGGGATCACGGTTGTGAAACTGGAGCATCCTCGGGATCTAACCAATTTTATAAAATATTCTATAAGTCAAACAAGCAAGATGGTTGGAAGATGGCAAGCTCACCTACATATAAAAATGCCTGGAATTATGGCTACTGGTATTGCATGAGAGAAGAGTATGTTGATCAAAATGTTACCATGTGGGGCTCAATCTTTGGAGGTGTAAGGTAAAATTCCTTTAAAATTATCTATAAACTAAATATGTCTGACATAAATATAAAAAAAATAGCAAAATTATCAAAAATAAAGATCTTACAAGAGGAGGAAGAGGATTTATCTATCCAGCTAAAAAAAATTATCGACTGGGTTGACACCTTGTCAGATGTAGATACTGATAATGTTGAAATCTTAAATAATGTACATTCTAACAATTTAACATTATTCGAGGATGTTGTGCAATCTAATGAAGACTCAGAACAGTTAATGGCGAATGCTACAGATAATAAATATGACTATTATACTGTGCCAAAAATGATAAAATAAAAAATATTACCTAATATTTGTAAAAAATGACTGGAGCATAGCTATAATTTCACAAGTCTTTTTAGGGGCCGCTTGGAATCTAAAATTTCCCTCGATATTGTTCTATTTTTTAACTTTATGACACTCATTTACCTTAAGCAAACTAGACTTCCCAATTTAAAAGAATAAAAAAATCTCTGTGGATATTTTGATTCCAGGCGGACCCTTTTAATGATTTAGGAATAAAAAGATTTTTCTAATAAATAATGCAAAAAAAAATCCTCTTAATTATTACAGCCTCAATTGCTTGCTATAAATCCCTAGAATTAATTAGATTATTACGAAAAAGAGGTTTTAAAATTGACGTTATCTTAACAAAGGAATCGGAAAAATTTATTACTCCTCTCTTGGTATCTTCTATTTTAGGTAATGAAGTAAAGCAGGATCTATTTAAGCCAGATGACAAAAACTCGATGGATCACATCAATCTTTCAAGAAATAATGACTTAATATTAATTGCACCAGCATCAGCTAATTTTATTGCTAAAATATCAAATGGCCTAGCAGATGACCTTGCCTCTGCAGCCGTCTTAGCATCAAATAAAAAAATATTACTAGCGCCCGCCATGAATGTTCAGATGTGGGAAAATAAAATTACTAAAAATAATTTAGATGAATTGATCAATAATAATGTACAAATTATCTACCCACAAGAAGATGTTTTAGCCTGTGGCGAATTTGGATCTGGAAAGATGGCAGATATTGAGAATATAATAGAAGAAATTAAAAACTTCTTTACTGATAGTCAAAAATTTTCTGGTAAGAAAATTATTATTACCGCTGGAGCAACTTTTGAACCAATAGATCCGGTTCGATTTATTGGCAATCACTCATCCGGAAAGCAAGGTATTGCAATTGCTGAAATTATGCACCAAATGGGAGGAGATGTAACTCTAATAGCATCGAACATTAAAGAAAATATCAATCTACCAAATAAAAATATCATCAGAACCAGTTCCACCAGCCAAATGTTAGAAGAAGTTAATAAAAATATTCAAGATACCGACATATATATCTCAGCGGCTGCTATTTCAGACTTTAAGCCAAAAAATTATTCTAACATTAAGATCAAAAAACACCAAAATATAAAAAATATTGAACTAGAATTAAATACAGATATCTTGGATAAAATTGGCAATAGTCAAAATAGACCAAAAATTGTTGTTGGGTTCGCAGCAGAAAGTAATAATATTATTCAAAATGCCATAGATAAAGCAAATCGCAAAAATTGTGATCTCATAATTGCCAATAACATAAAGGGTGGCGAATTATTTGGCTCTAATAAAAATGAAGTTACCATAGTTGATAAAAATAAAATTATTGCTAAAATTGCTAAGAATAGTAAACAAAACATAGCTAAAGAAATTATAAAATGGATAAAAGTATAGACCACTTATACCGCCCATGCGTTGGTATTATGATAGTGAATAAAAATAAAGAAATATTTATCGCCAAAAGAATATCAAGCATTGTAAGTCAATATTGGCAAATGCCACAAGGAGGCGTAGATTCAGGAGAGTCCGAGAAAAGA
>JBLHPX010000026.1:0-8493 GCA_047624545.1 Ulvibacter sp. | reverse complement strand
ATTAAAATTATAAACATAACTCATGAAACAGAAAACCTCTCATTTCCCTAAAAATTTCCATCACAAATTCCAGAGAAACTACAGCGAGATTTTAGTAAAAAACGGAACAACGTGGTGAAACAAAACACTAAATCACCTAGTAAATATGGATATTTATAACTATTGTCAGATTTACTAACATTCTTTAATTCCTTAGCAATATCAGCTACAACGACCTCCTTTTTTCTTAAATCATTTATTACAACCGAACCAGCGCCAATTTTTACTCCATCTCCTATTTTGATATTTCCTAAAATTTTTGCACCAGCACCGATCATAACATTACTTCCTATCGTTGGGTGTCTTTTTCCAGATTTATTATTTCTACCGCCGAGCGTGACTCCTTGATAAATAATGACATTATCTCCAATGATAGAAGTGGCGCCAATGACAACTCCCATTCCATGATCAATAAAAAGATTTTTTCCAATTTTTGCTGCAGGATGAATCTCTATGCCAGTTAGAAATCTAGAAATATGAGATAGAAATCTTGGAATGACAGGAATTTGTAATTGATATAAATAATTAGATATCCTATAGAAAAACACTGCATGAACCCCAGAATAGCATAAAATAATTTCCAGATAATTTGTGCCAGCTGGATCTTGTTTTTTAATATTTTTTAGAAAACTTATCATGCCTCAATATGATCAAATAAAACACTACTCAGATATCTTTCTCCAAAAGATGGCAAAATAAACACAATTAACTTTCCTGCATTTTCTTTTCTTTTAGCAACTTCTTTGGCAGCCCAAAATGCTGCACCAGATGAAATTCCCCCCAATATTCCCTCTTTTAAAGCAAGTTGACGAGCATAATAAATTGCATCATCATTACTAACTTTCAATACCTCATCTACTAAAGACATATCCAAGATATCCGGAACAAATCCCGCTCCAATTCCCTGAATTTTATGAGGAGAGGGTGACCCCCCAGATAGAACGGGACTAGCTTTCGGCTCAACTGCTATGGCCTTAAAATTTGGATTTCTCTTTTTCAAAACAGATGCAATTCCGGTAATAGTTCCTCCCGTTCCAACCCCAGAAATTAAAATATCTATTTTCCCACCAGTATCTTTCCAGATTTCTTCTGCCGTAGTTCTTTGATGAATTTCGACATTGGATTGATTGGAAAATTGCTGCAGAATTACAGAATCCGCAATTTCTTCAGATAATTCCTTTGCCTTTACGATAGCACCTCCCATGCCTTTTTTGGCCTTGGTTAAAACCAATTCTGCCCCATAGGCTTTTAGCAACTTCCTTCTCTCAATAGACATTGATTCTGGCATTGTAAGTATGAGTCTGTAACCCTTAATTGCGGATGCAAAGGCTAATGCAATACCAGTATTTCCAGAAGTTGCTTCAATTAAAGTGGTTTTACCGGGAGTAATTTCTCCACTCTTTTCTGCGGATTCTATCATATTTACTCCTATCCTATCCTTAATAGAATTTGATGGATTGTAATATTCAATCTTCGCCACAATTGTTGAATTTGTATCATTAAGTTTGTTAATTTTGACTAAAGGAGTATTCCCAACTAATTCAGTTAGATTATTATATATTGTCATAATTTTTTGATTTACAGTTAAAAGTTAGTTGGTAATTAAGCCACAAGCCAGAGTCTCATTACTATTTTTGTCAATAATCAGAAATGACCCGGCATGATGGTTATGTTCAAATAAATCAAAGGCAGTTTTTTCTGAAAAACTAATATCAATATTTGCTATTTGATTTTGCTCGATAAAATCTCCATGATTTTTGGATAGATCGTCAATACTTATTAAGTGATTAATTTTTGAAATTTTCGCCTGTAATAAATTGTGATTAATTTTAACTAAGATTTCTTGAGCGTCGCCTATCTTGAGTTTCTTATCTGAAAACCAAATTAACTCTGCCGTTAATTTATCATCAAATGTTATCTCATTATCAATCTTAGAATCAGAAAAAATAGCACCACGATCAATATCGATATTTTTACTTAAAGAAATTGAAATATTATTTTCACTCGCATAAATAATATCTTTTATAGTGGCATTTTGATTTGCTGGATAAATCTTAACCTCATCACCAATGGATATTTTTTTGCCAATAGATTTCCCCTGATAATATCTCTCATCCTCATGTTTAATAACATTTTGAACCAAAAATCTTTTAGAAATTACATTTTCTAACTCTAGGTTTGTTGAGGATAAATGATTTAAAAATGACCTTCCTTTGTACCAGTCCATATTGCTACTTTTTTTGACAATATTATCGCCATTAATTGCGGAAATTGGAATAAAATATGAATTATTAATCCCAATAGCTTCTATTTTACTCAAATAATCATTCTTAATTTTATCAAAGATAAATTCTGAATAATCTACCAAATCCATCTTATTAACTAAAATAATAAAATTTTTAATCCCGAAGGAGTTTGCAATGTAACTATGTCTAATAGTTTGAGTTTTTACACCGTCCACAGCGTCAATTAATATTACCGCAATATCAGAATTGGCAGCGGCCACGGCCATATTTTTTGTGTATTGATCATGGCCGGGAGCATCTGCGATAATAAATTTAGTGTCATTGTGGGAAAAATAGCGATATGCAACATCGATAGTAATTTTTTGCTTCCTTTCAGATTCTAAACCCTCCACAAAGAGAGAATAGTCAATATCTCCATCGCTTAATTTTTTGATTTGCTCAATTTGATCATCATACAAAGATCCTGTGTCATGTAGTAATCTTCCAATTAAGGTAGATTTTCCATCGTCAACATGCCCTGCGGTTGTAAATTTTATTATGTTATTTGTCATTTTCTAAGTTAAATATTTTTGTAAATCACTAACTTCAATGTTAGTGGGCCGTTGAAAATCTTTGCCTTCAGCAATCCACTAGAAGTATCCCTCTCTCTTTTTTCTTTCCATAGAAGCATTTTGATCTGAATCAATCAGCCTCCCCTGCCTTTCTGAATATCTAGATTTTTTTAATTCATCAATAATTCCATCTAAATCCTTTGCATCAGATGAAACTGCACCAGTCAATGGATAACATCCCAAAGTTCTAAATCGCACCATTTCATCATTAACATTATCAAATTTTATCCTCTCATCATCCACCATAATCTTTGCGCCCTGTTTTGTTACAATCGGCCTTTTTTTAGCAAAATAAAGTGGAACAATTTCAATATTCTCTTGCCTAATATATTCCCATATATCAATTTCATTCCAATTTGATAACGGAAATATTCTCATAGATTCGCCAATATTAATTTTATTATTAAAATTATTGAATAATTCTGGTCTCTGGTTTTTTGCATCCCATGCATGGAATTTATTTCTAAAAGAGAAAATCCTTTCTTTTGCTCGAGATTTTTCTTCATCCCGTCTTGCACCACCGAATGCTCCATCAAATTTGTATTTATCAAGAGCCTGTCTTAGTGCATTTGTCTTCATAATATCGGTATAATTTCCATGATCTATCGGATTAATATTATCTCTTAAACCAATTTCATTTTGATGAATTATGAGATTCAGACCATGTTTTTTTACAACATGATCACGAAATGTAATCATTTCCTTAAATTTCCATCCTGTATTAATGTGTAATAATGGAAATTTTGGTTTTACGGGATAAAGAGCTTTCAAAATCAGATGTAGTAAAACTGAAGAATCCTTTCCAATGGAATAAAGAAGGACAGGATTTTCAAACTCTGCCACCGCCTCTCTGATGATATAAATTGACTCCTCCTCTAGATATTTTAAATATTTATTCATTTTTAATTTAATTTAGTTCGGTTATAAAATTTTCCAAAATTCTCTTTATTGAAACGCTCCTTTTTGAACTTATTAAAAAGAGAATTTAACTCACTTAAAATTTCTTTTTCATTCAAAGACTCTTTGTATAATTTGTTTAGTTTTCTTCCAAGATAATCTCCTCCCAAATACATATTGTATTTGCCAAGAGATTTTCCAACAAAGGCGATTTCCGCAAGATATGGACGCGCGCAACCATTTGGACATCCCGTCATTCTAATAGAAATATCTTCATTTTCTAAATCATGATTAGACATAATTTTTTCTATTTTGGTCATTAGAGATGGCATATATCTCTGAGCTTCTGCAAGTGCCAACGGGCAAGTATTTAAGGCAACGCAGGCAAGTCCAGAATGGCGAATTTTAGATTGCTCATTATTCAAACTATATTCGTCTAACAGTTCTTGAAACCTATTTTTGTCAGGAATATCGGTAATTATTACATTCTGATTGTTAGTAAAATTAAAATTACCCAGATTTTCTTTAGCTATTTTGAGTAAAAAATCTTTGACACCTCCTAAAACCCTGCCATTTTCCACAAATAAGCAAAATTTATTGTTATCAAAACCAAATTGATCTGACCTTTTCGTAAATTCAAAATCCTTTTCTTTTCCCAAATTAAAACCAAGTCTTTTTCTTAGTTCAATTTTAAACCAATCCAGACCAATCTTGTCTATCGTGTATTTTAATCTCGCTTGTTTACGATTCTCACGATTTCCATAATCCCTTTGAATCAAAATTATTTGCTTTACAACTTCCAGAATTTTTTCTTTTTTGGCAAATCCAATCAAACTTCCTAATCGAGGATAAGTATCTTTATTTCCATGAGTCATTCCCATTCCGCCCCCAACAATCACATTAAATCCATTATCAACTTTAATTAATCCAATATCATGAGCATAAACATCAACATCATTAAAGGGGGGATTAGCAATGACGATTTTAAATTTACGAGGCAAATAAACATCTCCATAAATTGGCTCGACATCTTTCTCAATTTTTTCTCCACCAAGCCAAACCTCCTTATATGCGTTCGTCTTTGGCAAAAATTCTTCGCTAATATCAACCGCTAATTTATGTAATTCATCAATATCATTGCCAAAAACAGATGACATTACATTACGATTTACATCTCCACATGCTGCAATTGAATCTAGCCCGTATTGGTCAAAATATTGCATAGAAGGTTTCAATTTAGATTTGATGATTCCATTTAATTGAATAGTCTGTCTGGTTGTAATCTTGATACTCTTCGAATAACTGTTATCCACAAGATCATTGATTGCTACCCATTGATTTGCACCTACTCTTCCGCCTGCAATTCTCAATCGAACCATAAAGGAATAATCCTTTTCCAACTTCTTTTTTGCCCTAATATCTCTGCGATCTCTATCATCTTGCTCATAAATGCCATGAAATTTAATCAATTGATGATTGTCGGAGGTTAAGCTTCCTGTAATTTGATTGTTTAAATCCTCAGATAACGTTCCTCTGAGATAATTGCTATTTTTTTTTATTTCTTCCGTCATTTTTTAATAAATATCTTTTAAGTACCTGTTTTCCTCGAGCATTTTATTCAAATAATTTTTCCCGATAATTTCTATCAGAGATTTTTCTACCTCTTTTGCCATACCATTCTTATCTCCACAAATGTAAAAATAAGCTCCTGATTCAAGCCATTTTCTTAACTCACTCGCATTTTCTTTTATTTTATTTTGAACATAGATTTTTTCTTTTTGATCTCGAGAAAATGCCAAATCTAATTTTGTTAATAGCCCAGATTCCAAATAATCCTGCAATTCACTCTGATAAAGAAAATCCTTCTTCGCATATTGCTCACCAAAAAAAAGCCAATTTCTTCCAGAAACATCATCAAAATTTCTTTGCATCAAAAATGATCGAAATGGCGCAATTCCCGTTCCAGCGGAAACCATGATCACATCCTCATTTTCTTCGGGTAATCTAAATGAATTATTTGGTGAAATATAAAAATCCAACTTATCATCAATTTTTAAGTCCGACAAAAAAGGGGAACATAATCCATTTTCAAGATTTTTAACAGTCAAATGAATTTCGCCCCCATGCTCATCTGGAGATGATGATATTGAATAGAGTCTAGGTTTTTCATTTCCTAATTTTATTCCAACAGAATCTCCAGATAAATATTTTGCATCCGTTACAATTTCAATATGATGAATTTCCTTATTCGAACCTTCGTCATTTAAAATCACATTATTTGATATTTTACCAATAAAATGATTAGATTTTTTCTTTTCTAGCAAAGAAATGATTCCACTTTCCCAATTTTCAATCTGATCTTCAAAACCTAAATCAAATTTTGTAACCTTGTTCAATAACTCACCACCTAAATCTAAAAATTTATTATTTAATAATTTCCCGGCCTTACAAAATGCAGGATAATTTGAATCTCCAAGCGACAGAATAGAATATTTTAAATCAGATAATTTTGGATTTTCTCTTTCTAAATAACTCCAAAATTCTCTTGCAGTCTCTGGTAATTCTCCATCTCCATGAGTTGAGGTAACAAAAACTACATATGATTCTTTTACTAGACTCGTAGGATCATATTGCTCAATTGCTTTTATCTTTGTTTTAATCGGAAGTTTTTTAAATTTTGCATTTAATGAGTTTGCTATTTTTTTGCAATTACCAGTCTCTCCCGCATAAATAATTGTTAATTTATCACAAATAAATTCAGAATTTCCATCATCCTTTGAAGGTAATTTTATATCCCGATTAATTCCTGATAAATATCCATTTATCCAAATAATATCCTCCTTAGATAAATCTAATAACATATTATCTAATAATTTTTGTTTTTTTTCATTTATCATTTTTACTTCTAATTAATTTTCCATTTTCTAGGTGCAATCCACATTCCTTATGACCATTTTCCCACCACCACCTACCTTCCCTACCCTTTCCTTCTCTACTACACGGAGAACATCCTATTGAATCAAAATTTTTGTCATATAAACAATTATATGGAATATTTTCTTTTTTGATTATATCCCATAATTCATCTTTTTTCATATCCAATAATGGATAGAATTTAGTGATACTTAAGTTGCCGTCTCTTTCAAAAAAATCCTTATCTGACCTTCCTTCTGAATGATCTTTTCTGACTCCGCTAATCCAAATATTTTTATTTTTTAAAGCTCTTTTTAAAGGTTCAACTTTTCTGATATTACAGCAAGATAATCTCAGATCTTTTGATTCATAAAATGAATTAATTCCTTTGTTTTTCACAAATTCCTGTAACTTATTTCCATCTGGATAATAAGCATTAATTACAATATCATATCTGTCCAAAACCTCTTGCCAAATATTGTAAGTTTCATTAAATAACCTTCCTGTATCTATTGTAAAAATTTCAATATTGAGTTTATTTTTTGCAATAAAATTAGTGATGATTTGATCTTCCAAACTAAAGCTTGTTGAAAAAATCACGTTTTCTAATTTACCAACCAATTTTAACTTTTTTTTCCAAGATAAGTTTTTGGTCTCTGTTAATAATTCTTCATATTGCATGTCTAATTTTATTTAATTTTGAAAAATACTCCCCTATTTCACCCTCTTCTTTCCATTGATATTTTTTAGAAAAATTTACTACATCACCAATGATTATGAGAGACGGAGACAAGAATTTTTTTTGCTTAAAATCTACTAATGTTGAGATATTTGTCTTTTGATATTTCGTAGTTGCCTGCTCAATCACCGCTATTTCTATGGACGGATTTTTTCCATATCTAATTAAATTCTGAGTTATTAATGACGCATTTTGTGAAGACATGTAAAATATCAAAGTATCATCTGTGCTTGCTAAATCTTTCCAATATTTAGAATTTTTAGAATCTTTTTTGTAAAAAGTTAAGAATCTTACTGATTTTGCAATATTTCTTGCAGTTAATGAAATTCCGCTACTAGCAGACGCTCCAGATGCAGCGCTAATTCCGGGAACTATATGATATGGAAGATTTAAATCTTTTGCCACGTCAATTTCTTCATATAAATGAGCAAAAATTGAAACATCTCCACCTTTCAAACGCGCCACGACATTTCCTTCCTTCAAATATTTTTTGATTAATTGATTTATCTCATTTTGAGAATAAAGATGGTAATCCTTAGTCTTTCCTACATTTATCATCACAGAATCCTTTCTTGCATAATTAAGAATCTGCTTTGACACAAGTCTGTCATACAAAACTACATCTGCTTTAGATAATAATTTTATTGCTTTTAAAGTTATTAAATCTGGATCACCGGGGCCAGAACCTATCAAATAAAGTTCAGATTTATTATGATTTTCATTTATGGATAACTTATGATTCAGTTTGGATTGAGCAGCTGCTTTATTGTAATTCAGAACATCTTTTCCAATATCACCCTCTAAAATTTCTTCCCAAAATAATCTTCTGGATTGAAGATTTGTTAATTTATTTTTAACCTTCTGACGATTTATTTTAATAAATTTACCTAAATCAGATAGATTTTCTGGTAATATTTTTTCTATTTCACGCTTTATTAACCGAGAAAAAACTGGAGATATTCCTGAGCTAGATATTGAAATTGAAATGTCACCTCTTTTTACAATCGCTCCAAAAATAAAATCTGAAATATCTGGATTATCAACAATA